>JAHEDO010000146.1 GCA_024641185.1 Burkholderiaceae bacterium
GATCTTCGTGCCCGCCGGGCCGATGCTGCGCGGCGACTTCAGGGGCAAGTTCCTGGGCAGCGGCAGCGACACCTGGAAGTACTGGGCCGAACTGCGAGCCGGCAACATCACCGAGCAGGAGTGGCAGGGCGTCGAGGACGGCATCGCGCGCTCGCCCGGCCACTGCATGACGATGGGCACCGCGTCGACGATGACCAGCGCCACCGAGGCGATGGGCCTGACGCTTTCCGGCGCCGCGTCGATTCCGGCGCCGGACTCGCGACACGCGCAGATGGCCACGCTGTCGGGCAAGCGGATCGTCGAGATGGTCTGGCAGGACCTGTGCATCCGCGACATCGTCGACGCGCGCGCGATCCACAACGCGGTGACCGCCGCGCTGGCGCTCGGCGGCTCGACCAACGCGATCGTGCACCTGATCGCGATCGCCCGCCGGGCGGGTGTGGCGCTGGACCTCGCCCGCTTCGACGAGGTCGCGCGACGCACGCCGGTGCTCGCCGACATCCGGCCGTCGGGCAAGTACCTGATGGAGGACTTCTTCTACGCGGGCGGACTGCGCGGCCTGATGTCGCGACTCACCGACCTGCTGGACACTTCGGCGCTCACCGTCGAGGGACGAACGATGGGCGAGGCGCTGGGCGCAAGCGCGGTCTACAACGACGACGTGATCCGCACGCGCGAAAACCCGCTGGTTCCGCGTGACGGACTCGCGGTACTGCACGGCAACCTCGCGCCGGACGGCGCGGTGATCAAGCCCGCAGCAATGGAGCCGCAACTACAGCGGCACACCGGCCCCGCGGTCGTCTTTCGCGACTACAACGACATGGCAGCGCGCATCGACGACCCGGCACTCCAGGTTACGAAGGACTCGGTCATCGTGCTGCAGAGCGCGGGCCCGCAGGGCGCGCCGGGCATGCCCGAGTGGGGGCAGCTGCCGATTCCGAAGAAGCTGCTCCAGCAGGGCGTTCGCGACATGGTGAGGATCTCCGACGCACGGATGAGCGGGACCAGCTACGGCGCCTGCGTGCTGCACGTGGCGCCCGAGTCGCACATCGGTGGGCCGCTGGCGCTGGTGCGCGACGGCGATCTGATCTCGCTCGACGTCGAGGGCCGGCGCATCGAGCTGAAGGTCGATCCCGCCGAACTCGCCCGCCGGCGCGCCGCGTGGTCGCCGCCGCCCGCGCACTTTTCGCGCGGCTTCGGCGCGCTCTACCTGAAGCACGTCAGGCAGGCCAACGAGGGCTGCGACTTCGACTTCCTCGAGGACGGCGTCGCGACCGGAGACCCCGAGATCCACTGAGGACTGCGCCGCGACCGGAGACCCCGAGACCCCGAGACCCACTGAGGACTGCGACGCACCGTCAACGCGCGATCGTCCCGATCGACGAGTCGATGGGTCGACGGGTCGACGGGTCCATCGGACTCGGGCGCAACCTTGCGTTCAGGCGGCTCGCTCCAGCGAATCGGCCGCTGCTTCGCCCGTCTCGCCCGTCTCGCCCGTCTCGCCCGTCTCGCCCGTCTCGCCCGTCTCGCCCGTCTCGCCCGTCTCGCGTGACGAGGACCGGGCCAGATACATGCCCGCGACATAGCCGAAGGTGAGTGCCGGTCCGAGCGTGATGCCGGCGCCCGGATAGTTGCCGCCCATGATGCTTGCCGCGTCGTTGCCGACCGCGTACAGACCCGGCACCGGGTTGCCCGCCCGGTCGAGTACCCGGGTGTGCCGGTCGGTCGCGAGGCCGGCGAAGGTTCCGATCTCGCCGACCACCAGCCTGATTGCGTAGAACGGGCCGCGCTCGAGCGGCGCGACGCACGGGTTCGGCGTGTTCAGCGCATCGCCCTGGTAACGGTTGTACGCCTTCGACCCCCTGCCGAACTCGGGGTCTTCGCCCGATCGCGCGCCCCGGTTGAATGCCTCGACCGTCGCGCGCAGCGTGTTCGCATCGACCGCGATCTCGGTCGCCAGATCGCGCAGCGTTGCGCCGCGCTTCAGGTAGCCGGTGCGCAGGTGGCGTCGAATCGGCATCGGGAACGACGCGACGCAGCCGAGTCCGTAGGTGCGCAGCGTGCGATGGTCGCAGAGCAGCCACGCCGACACTTCGGGCTCGCCGCGGCAGGCTCCGACCAGGTCCTGCACGAAGTCGTGATAGGAATTGGCCTCGTTGGTGAAGCGCACGCCGCGTCGCGTCACCGCGATCACGCCGGGCTTGGCGCGATCGATGAAGTGCGGCATCACGCCCGCGCCGCCGTCCTTGCGCACGGTCACCGACGTCGGCACCCAGGCGGCGGCGTTCGGAATCGTCGGATCGACCCAGCCGCCGACGGCCTCGGCGAGCTTGAGACCGTCGCCGGTGTTGGCCTCGGGGGACGGCGTGTAGTGCTCGCGGCCGGTGGGCGCGTGCGGAAAGAGCGCCTTGCGCCGCTCGACGTCGTGCGGAAAGCCGCCGCAGGCGAGCACCACGCCGCGCGACGCATCCACGCGCAGACGCTCGCCCGCGCGTTCGACGATTACGCCGACCACGCGCTCGTCCTCGCGCACCAGCTCGCGCACCGGCGAGGACAGCCACACCGGGATGCCGAGATCCATCGCCGCCCTCGCGAGCCGGCCGGCGAGCGCGTTGCCATTGGTGAGCGTCATGCCTCGGCCGTGGCGCATCACGTCGAGAAAATGGCGGCTCAGCCGGCGCATGACGAACAGGAAGGACTCCAGCGAGCGGAACGCACGCATGAAGTGCCAGATTTCCTTGCCCGAGCCGAGCATCATGCCGAAGACGGTGAGTTCAGCCAGCGGCGGCGCCAGGTCGCGAATGCGCTCGCCGAGTTCACGACCGTCGAACGGCCGGGTGACCATCGAGCGGCCACCCTGCTGTCCGCCTGGCGCTTCCGCGTGATAGTCGGGAAACACCGGCGGCATGTCGAACTGGACGCAGGTCTTTTCGGTGAAGAAGTCGATCGCCTTCGGGCCGTTCGCAAGGAAAGCGTCGACGCGCTGCGCGTCGAAGTGGGTGGTGGCCTCGTGCTGCAGATAGGTGCGCGCCGCCCCGTCGGGTTCCCGGATGCCCTGCTCGGTTGCCAGGCGCGTGCCCGGGATCCAGAGCCAGCCGCCCGAGCGCGCGGTGGTGCCGCCGAAGCGCGGCTCCTTCTCGACGACCAGCACCTTCAGTCCCTGCGCGGCGGCGGTGATCGCGGCCGACATGCCGGAAGCGCCGGTGCCGACGACCACCACGTCGAACTGCAAGTGGTCCTGTCGCATCGTCCAGTCCCTTCATGATTCGCGTTGTTGGATGACCCCGGGGCAGTCTAGTCCAGAACGGCGCGCGCAACACGGGTTGCGCAGCGTCGTGCTGCGGGCCGGCGACTTCTTCGGCGGCGGCTCGGGAAGCTGGCTGGATCTGGTGATCGTGAAGTCGCTGCGATCCGGCAAGCTTGTCTACCCGGGGCCGGCGGACGTGCCGCACGCCTGGGCCTATCTGCCCGACCTCGCGCGCGCGTTCGTCGCGCTCGCCGAACGCGCGGACCTGCCCGCGGCCAGCCGCTTCCATTTCGCCGGAAGCACGCTGACCGGTGCGCAACTGCTCGCGGGGCTCGAGCGCGCCGCAGTGTCGCTGGGCATCGCGCCGGCACGCGGCTTTCGACGCGGCCGCGTGCCCTGGGGCCTGTTGCGCGCCGGCGGGCTCGCCGTTCCGATGTGGCGGGCAATTGCCGAGATGGCCTACCTCTGGCGCGTACCGCACGCGCTCGACGGTGCCGCGCTGCGAGGTGCGGTCGGTGCGCTGCCTGCGACGCCGATCGACGCCGCGCTGCGCGAAGCGCTGGTCGCGCTCGGCTTCGGCGATCGGGGCGACGCGCCCGCTTGCGCCGGGCAACGAGCATGTCTATCTTCTGACTGATCCGGTCACCTCGAGGCGCGGCATGCCGCCGATCTCCCGCATCCTGATCATCGGCACCGCCGACACCAAGTCCGACGAACTGCTCTTCCTGCGCCAGTGCATCCGTGACGCCGGCGCAGATGCGCGCGTGATGGACGTCGGGATCCTCGGCGACGCCCCGTTCGCGCCGGAACACGACAAGCACGCGGTCGCCGCTGCCGCCGGAACCACCATCGATGCGATCGCCGCGCTCGGCGACGAAAACCAGGCGATGACCGCGATGGCGCGCGGGGCGGGCGTGCTCGCGCGCCGGCTGCACGCCGCGGGCGAACTGCAGGCGATGATCGCGCTGGGCGGGACGATGGGCACCGACCTGGCGCTCGACGTCGCGCTCGCGCTGCCCGCAGGCGTACCGAAGGTCGTGCTGTCGACGATCGCGTTTTCGCACCTGATCCCGCCCGAGCGCATCGCGCCGGACCTGACGATGATGCTGTGGGCCGGCGGGCTCTACGGGCTCAACGACATCTGCCGCGCGTCGCTCGCGCAGGCGGCCGGGGCGGTGCTCGGCGCCGCGCGCAGCGGCTTCGCCACGGCCTCGGCGCGACCGGTCGTCGGCATGACGTCGCTGGGCAGAAGCTGCCTCGCCTACATGGTGGCGCTCAAACCCGCGCTGGCCCGGCGCGGATACGAACTCGCCGTCTTCCACACCACCGGCATGGGGGGCCGCGCGTTCGAGACGCTCGCCGCGCAGCGGCAATTCGTGGCGGTGATGGACTTCAGCCTGCAGGAAGTCGCGAACCAGCTCAACGGCTCGGTGGTCAGCGCGGGCCCGGATCGGCTCGAAGGCGCGGGCCGCGCGGGCGTCCCGCAGATCGTCGCCCCGGGCGCGATCGACCTGATCGACCTGCCCGCCTGGCAGGGCCTGCCCGATCGGTATTCGGGCCGCGGCTACCACGCGCACAACCGGCTCATCGCGTCGGTGACGATGACACACGAGGAGCGGCGCGCGGCCGCGCGCGCCGTCGGCGAGAAGCTCGCGCTCGCGACCGGGCCGACCCGGTTCGTGCTGCCGTTGCGCGGCGTCGAGCAGTGGGACCGACCAGGCGAGGCACTGCACGACCCGCAGGGCCTCGCCGCCTTCGTCGACGAGGCTCGTCGCGCGATCCGCCCGCCCGTCGAACTCGTCGAGGTTGACGCGCACATCAACGACCCGGCCTTCGTCGACGCGGTGCTCGCGATCTTCGACCGCTGGGTGCTGCAAGGGGTGGTGCCGGCCGCGAAATCCGCGCCTGAAGCCGTAGGATGAATAGCGAACGCCGGCCCCCGGAACCGGCACGCGCGCTGATCCTCGATTTCGGCGGCGTCATCAGCCGCACGCTGTTCGAAACCCACGCCGACACCGAACGCGCGCTCGGCCTGCCGGCGGGAACGCTCGCCTGGCGCGGTCCGTTCGACCCCGAGGGCGATCCGCTCTGGCGCTCGATGCAGGCGGGCCGCATCAGCGAACGCGATTACTGGCTCGCGCGCAGCGGTGAGGTCGGCGCGCTGGTCGGCGAGGACTGGGACCGGATGGAGACCTTCGTGCAGCGCGCGCGCGGCGCCGAACCGGCGGCGGTGATCCGCCCCGAAACCGAAGCGGCGATCCGGGCCGCGAAAGCCGCCGGCGTGAGACTCGCGGTGCTGTCGAACGAACTCGACCTCTTCTACGGCGCCGGCTTTCGCGACCGATTGCCCCTGCTCACGCTGTTCGACGTGATCGTCGACGCAACTCACACCGGCGTGCTCAAGCCGGATCCGCGCGCGTACCGGATGTGCCTGGACGCGCTGGCGCTCGCACCGCAGGCCTGCGTGTTCGTCGACGACCAGCCGCGCAATGTGGCGGGCGCACAGGCGGCGGGACTGTGCGCGGTACTCTTCGACGTTCGAGACCCGCGAAGATCGTGCGAAGAGGCACTCGCCCACTTCGGCCTGACGCTGCCTTCCCCGGTCCGCGAACCCTCCGGAGAGACCGATGCCCAGTGACGCCTTCCTGATCGAGCACAACGCCCGCCCGCTGTGGCACCCGATGGCGCACCCGGCCGAGATGCGCGCCGATCCCCCGAAGGTGATCGTCAAAGGCGAAGGCGTCGAGGTCACCGACATCGACGGACACCGTGTGCTCGACGCGGTCGGAGGGCTGTGGAACGTCAACCTGGGCTACTCCTGCGAGCCGATCAAGAAGGCGATCGCGGACCAGCTGGCCGTACTGCCCTACTACTCCGGCTTCCGCGGCACCGCGACCGGCCCCGCGATCGAACTCGCCCACGAGCTCACCGAGTGGTTCGCGCCCGAGGGGATGGCGCGCGTGTTCTTCACCTCGGGCGGTTCGGACTCCGTCGAGACCGCGCTGCGCCTCGCGCGCCAGTACTGGAAACTGCGCGGTCAGCGTGATCGCACGAAGTTCATCGGACTGAAGAAGGGCTACCACGGCACCCACTTCGGCGGCGCCTCGGTCAATGGCAACATCAACTTCCGGCGCAATTACGAACCGCTGATGCCCGGCGCCTTCCACATCGCCGCGCCATGGACTTATCGAAACCCCTTCGACGAGTCCGACCCGGCGAAGCTGGCACGCCTGTGCACGAAGCTGCTCGAAGACGAGATCGCATTCCAGGGTCCGGAGACGATCGCCGCGTTCATCATGGAGCCGGTGCTGGGCGCGGGCGGCGTGATCGTGCCCCCGGAAACCTTCATGCCCGCGGTGCGCGAGATCCTCGACCGTCACGAAATTCTGCTGATCGCCGACGAGGTGGTCACCGGCTTCGGGCGCACCGGCGCATGGTCGGGATCGCGGCTCTGGGGCGTCAGACCCGACTTCATGTGCATCGCCAAGGCGATCACCTCGGGCTACTTCCCGCTCGGCGCGACGCTGATCTGCGAGAAGGTCGCGCACGCGTTCGAGGCCAATGACGATGCCTTCGGCGCGATCGGCCACGGCTACACCTATTCGGGGCATCCGGTCGGCTGCGCCGCGGGCATCGCCGCGCTCGCGGAGACGAAGCGGCTCGCGCTCAACGAGAACGCCGCGCTGCGCGGCATCGAGCTCGGCGTCGCGCTGGAGGACCTGAAGCAGCGTCACGCGCTCGTCGGCGACGTCCGCTACAAGGGGCTGATGGCGGCGCTCGAACTGGTGTCCGACCGCGAGACGAAGACGCCGATCGACAAGAAGACGATCGCGCAAGTGTTCGAGCGTGCGTATCGGGCCGGAGTGATGCTGCGCACCTCCGGCCCCAACCTGATCCTGTCGCCGCCGCTCGTGATCACGTCCCGTGATGTGGAGCGGATCGCGCAGGCGCTCGACGACGGGCTCGCGGCCGCCGCTCGCTGAAGCGGCGCGCGGTCACACCAATCGCCGATTCCGGAACGCCACGGGTATCGACAGGCCGCCGGCGCGGCTAAAGTCGGCGGCAGCCGCCCTTCCGCCGACCCGGCGCGCCGCACCAGTCGCCGTTCAGCAAGGAACACCATGCCGATCACGATCTACCACGCCCGTCGAATCCTGACGATGAACCCCGCGCGGCCGGAAGCGACCCACGTCGCGGTGCGCGACGGTCGAATCGTCGGTGCGGGCACGCTGGACGAACTCGCCGGCTGGGGCGCGCACACGGTCGATGACCGCTTCGCCGACAAGGTGCTGATGCCCGGACTCGTCGAAGGCCACAGCCACCTGATGGAGGGCGCGCTCTGGCGCTTCGTCTACGTCGGCTATCACGACCGCATGGACCCCGACGGTCGGGTAT
>JAHEDO010000147.1 GCA_024641185.1 Burkholderiaceae bacterium
TCTTCGATCGCGAGCTTCGCACCCGCCTCGTTGTCCTTGCCCAGGTGGGCGATCGAGCCGGTGAGCGGCCCGACGTGGCCGATCTTGACCACCGTCTGCGCGTACGCAGCGGAAGTTGCGAGAGCGAACGCGGCGACGATCGACGCGCTCATCAGTTTGACGTGCATAGGTTTCTCCTCTGGTGATTGGGATGAGCGGGCCAAAGGGCTCAGACCGGCCGAATGACGCTCAACGGCGGGAATCCTAGCCCGAATCGCCACCTCCCGCAAACATGGCGTCGCGCTGGATTGAAGGCCCACGACGCAAGCTGCTAGGATGGCGCCGGGAGGCGCGCATGCAGGACTATTGGTGGTGGTGGGGTCTGGCCGTGCTGTTCGGGGTGGTGGAGATGGTTACCGGCACCCTGTACCTGCTGGTCCTGGGCATCGGGTTTGCGGCCGCAGGGCTGGTCGCCTTCGTCGGCGGCGCTTTTGCGTTGCAGCTGGTTGCGGCGGCCGGCTTCTCGTTCCTGGGCTGGCTGCTTCTGCGTCGGTTCAGCCCCCGTCGCGCGCGGGTGTCGGCTCACGGAAACCGTGACGTGCTGCTCGACATCGGCGAGCGGGTGCGCATCGACCGCTGGCAGTCCGACCGCCGCGCCGAAGTGATTTATCGCGGTGCCGCATGGAGCGCCGAATTCGCCGGCGACGACAAGCTCGAGCCCGAGCCTGGCGATTACGTCATCCGCAGAATCGAGGGCAACCGGCTCATCGTCGGCCGTCCCGGCTGAACCGCCCCGCGCGCCACTGCCTGCCCGTCCGCAACTCTGGAGTCGCCCATGTCCGGAAGCATCGTCTTCGCCGCCGTCATCCTCGTGCTCGCGATCGTCTTCGTGGTGCGCGCGATCAAGGTCGTTCCTCAACAGCACGCCTGGATCGTCGAACGCCTCGGCAAGTACGACCGGACGCTGACACCGGGCCTGAACTTCCTGATCCCCTTCATCGATCGGGTCGCCTATCGGCACTCGCTCAAGGAGATCCCGATGGACGTCCCCAGCCAGATCTGCATCACGAGGGACAACACGCAGCTCACCGTCGACGGCGTACTGTACTTCCAGGTCACCGACCCGATGCGGGCGTCCTACGGCTCCAGCAACTACGTCGTCGCGATCACCCAGCTGTCGCAGACGACGCTGCGCTCGGTGATCGGCAAGCTCGAGCTGGATCGGACCTTCGAGGAGCGGGCGTACATCAACACCAGCGTCGTTTCCTCGCTGGACGAGGCCGCGCTGAACTGGGGCGTGAAGGTGTTGCGCTACGAGATCAAGGACCTGACACCCCCGAACGAGATCCTGCGCTCGATGCAGGCGCAGATCACCGCCGAGCGGGAGAAGCGCGCGCTGATCGCCGCATCCGAGGGGCGCAAGCAGGAACAGATCAACATCGCCACCGGCGAGCGCGAGTCGCAGATCCAGCGCTCCGAGGGCCAGCGCCAGGCGGAAGTCAACCGGGCGCTTGGCGAGGCCGCGGCGATCTCGGCGGTGGCCGACGCGACCGCGAAGGCGATCGAACGGATCGCGACCGCGGTGCGACAGCCGGGAGGCATCGACGCGGTGAACCTGAAGGTGGCCGAGCGATACATCGAGGCATTCTCCGGCATTGCCCGCACCAACAATACGGTCATCATCCCGTCGAACCTCGGCGACGTCGCCGGGCTGGTCGCCACAGCGATGCAGGTCGTGCGGCAGCGCCCCGCGACCGACGCGTAGGCGCTCGCTGATCGGGTCTCGGCTCGTTCGGGCGGGCGAGTCGGCGCGGAGTGGGCACGTCCGCGATCGCCCGGACGGCTGCCGTTGCGCCGGTCCTCAGCCGTGCTTGAGCAGGCGCTGCTTCTCGCGCTGCCACTCGCGCTCTTTCTCGGTGGCACGTTTGTCGTAGAGCTTCTTGCCCTTGGCCAACCCGATCTGCAGCTTCACCCTGCCGCCCTTGTAATGGAGATCGAGGGGAACCAGCGTGTAGCCTGCCCGCTCGACCTTGCCGATCAGCTTGTGGATCTCCTCGGCGCGAAGCAGCAGCTTGCGCGTGCGCACCGGGTCCGGGTGGATGTGCGTCGACGCCTCGGGAAGGGGGGTGATGTGCGCCCCGATCAGGAACAGTTCGGCGCTTCGCACGATCACATAGCCTTCCTTGAGCTGGGCGCGCCCGGCCCTGATCGCCTTGACCTCCCATCCTTCGAGGACCAGGCCCGCCTCGAAACGCTCCTCGATCGAGTAGTCGTGCAGCGCCTTGCGGTTCTCGACGATGCTCATTGCGGAAGGGGCCTGGTGCGAGGGAGGGCTGAGGGATAGCGGCCAGGCGCGGTGCAAGGCGCGACGGCGGCGGGCTTGAGGAGATAGAATGCCACCCGATTCTAGCAGTGCGAACGCGATCACTCCCGCCGATGCCCTCCGTCCACAAATCCGTTCTGCTGGCGCACAGCGCCGAGCAGATGTTCGACCTGGTCGCGAACGTCGAGGGGTATCCGCAGTTCCTGCCGTGGTGTGGCGGCGCGGTGCTTCACGAGCAGAGCATGCGGCGACAGGTCGCCACGGTCGGGATCGACTACCGGGGCATCCGGCAGTCGTTCACCACCGAAAACGAGCTGCATTCACCCCATCGCATCACGATGAAGCTGCGCGACGGCCCGTTCAGCAGCCTCGACGGCATGTGGCACTTCCACACGCTGCGCCACGACGCCTGCAAGATAGAGTTTCGTCTCGATTACGCGTTCAAGAGCGGGTTGCTGGGCCAGGCGTTGGTGCCTGTGTTCGATCACATCGCCCGCTCGTTCGTGGACGCGTTCGTGAAGCGCGCCGACCAGTTGAGCGCCGGCGCTGCTCCGGGCTGAGCCGTCCGGAATGGCGAAGACCCTGATCGAGATCGAGATCGAGATCGCGCGCGCGCAGGGCGGTGCCGTCCGCCTGAGCCGTCTGGCGATCCCGGCCGGCGCGACGCTCGCGCAGGCGATCGAACTCGCCTGTCGCGCCGGGCTGGTGCGGGCTGACGAGCTTGCCGCGCTGGGCGTCTCGGTGTTCGGGCAGCGGCGCTCGCCGCAGGAGCGCCTGCATCCCGGTGATCGGGTCGAACTGCTGGGCCCGCTGCTGGTCGATCCCAAGGAGGCGAGACAGCGCCGGGTCGCGCATCGGCGTGCGGCGGGTGGTCGGGACAAGTGGCATCCCGACTGAAGCGCGGGCAAGCCGACGCCCGCGGGTGAGGATCCGCTGGTCGGGCTGAGGGTAGACGGCTGCGCTGAAAGTCCAGCTAGTCGGGCAGAGGGTAGACGCCCGCGCTGAAACGTCAGCTGGTCGGGCAGTGCGCGCTCAGATCGCGCTGGACGGCCTGCAGCCTGGCGGCGCGCTCGTCGTCGTCGATCACCACGGGCTCGCCCTGGGCGTTGACCCTGGCGATGCGAAGCCCGCTCTCCAGGGTGCGCTCCTCACTGCGCAGCGCATCGCACATCTTGCCGAGCGTCGCCAGTTCTCGGGCCTTCTGCTCCTCCTGCTTGCGCTGGGCGTCGCGATCGGCCTCGCGCTGAACCTCGCGGCGGCGCAGCGCCAGTTCGCGGTCGGCCATGGTCTTCGGTTTGCTGTCGGCGTCGGCGGCAACGTCCGCTCCGGTGGCTGGCGCAGCCGACTGCACGACGATCCCGGCGGTCTCGAATTGCTGGATCTTCGAGGCGGGCACCGACTTGGGCGGCGGCTGGTCCGAGTAGTGGACCTGACCGGATGCGTCGCGCCATTTCCACTGCGCGTGCGCGGGCGCGGCGACCTGGACGAAGATCGCACCGAGCAGCAGTGCACGGATCATGGCGGGCAAGGGGGCCGGCAGTCGCATTTCGTTTCCTTCCTGAGGGGCTGCAGCGCAGGCAGGCCGCGTTGGCGGCAGGATACATCGCCTCTGCACGGGCGTTTTCACCCGTCGCAGCCCGCCCGCGCGCGGTCCCTGCAAATGCGATGTTCGGACCACTGTGCGAGCCGGGCGATGCCCGTCCGATGAACGGGCGCGAGGCCGGCGCCAATGGCGGCGGCTTCGGTATAATCCGCTTTTGCGACCCTGGAATGCCCATGCGACTGGCCAAGAAAGCGCTGACGTTCGACGACGTCCTCCTGGTTCCCGCATTTTCAGAGATCCTCCCCCGCGACACCTCCCTGAAGTCACGCCTGACGCGGCGCATCGCGATGAACATCCCGTTGCTGTCGGCAGCGATGGACACCGTGACCGAGTCCCGCCTGGCGATCGCGATCGCGCAGGAAGGCGGGATCGGGATCATCCACAAGAACATGCGCGTCGGGCAGCAGGCGGCCGAGGTCCAGAAGGTCAAACGCTACGAGTCCGGGGTACTGTCCGACCCGATCACGATTCCGCCCGACATGAAGGTGCGCGAAGTGATCGAGGTGACGCGTACGCACCGCATCTCCGGGTTGCCGGTCATCGAGAACGGCAAGGTCGTGGGGATCGTGACCAATCGCGACCTGCGCTTCGAGACCCGACTGGACGCGCCGGTGCGCGACATCATGACGCCGCGAGAGCGCCTGGTGACCGTGCGCGAGGGGGCGACACCCGACGAGGCGCAGGCGCTGATGCATCGGCACCGCCTCGAGCGCGTGCTGGTCGTCAACGAAGCGTTCGAGCTGCGCGGGCTGATGACGGTGAAGGACATCTTGAAAGCATCGGAATACCCGAACGCCTGCAAGGATCAAAAAGGAAAACTGCGCGCCGGTGCCGCGGTGGGTGTCGGTGACGACGCCGAGGAGCGCATCGACGCGCTGGCCAAGGCCGGCGTGGACGTCGTCGTCGTCGACACCGCGCACGGCCACAGCACGGGCGTGATCGAGAGAGTGCGCTGGATCAAGCACAACTACCCGGAGCTCGAGGTGATCGGCGGGAACATCGCGACTGCCGAGGGGGCGCGCGCGCTCGTCGACGCAGGTGCAGACGCGGTGAAGGTCGGCATCGGTCCCGGCTCGATCTGCACCACGCGGATCGTCGCGGGTGTGGGCGTTCCCCAGATCACGGCGATCAGCGACGTGTCGAGCGCGCTCCAGGGCACCGGGGTGCCGATGATCGCGGACGGCGGCGTGCGCTACTCGGGCGACGTCGCCAAGGCGATCGCCGCCGGCGCGGACTCGGTCATGATGGGCTCGATGTTCGCGGGTACCGAAGAGGCACCCGGCGAGGTCATCCTGCTGCACGGCCGCTCGTACAAGAGCTATCGCGGCATGGGTTCGCTCGGTGCGATGCAGGAGGGAGCCGCTGACCGCTACTTCCAGGACCCGGAATCCAACGTGGACAAGCTCGTCCCCGAGGGCATCGAGGGTCGGGTGCCCTACAAGGGATCGGTCGTCGCGATCATCTACCAGCTCTGCGGCGGCCTTCGCGCGAGCATGGGCTACTGCGGCTGTGCCGACATGGAGCAGATGCGCAGCCGTCCGCAGTTCGTCGAGATCACGTCCGCCGGTGTGCGCGAGTCGCACGTGCACGACGTCCAGATCACCAAGGAAGCGCCGAACTACCACATCGACTGAGCCCCGTCGGGCGCAGCCGCCGGCGCAACGCCATGCACGACAAGATCCTGATCATCGACTTCGGCGCGCAGTACACGCAGCTGATCGCTCGCAGGGTGCGCGAGCTGCATGTGTTCTGCGAGATCCACCCGTACGACGACACGCAGGCGACACTCGCGGCCTGGCAGGCGGAAGGCGCGCTGCGAGGCGTGATTCTGTCGGGTGGGCCGAACTCGGTCACCGAAGAGAGCACCCCGCGCGCGCCGCACGACGTGTTCGAGGCCGGCGTGCCGGTGCTCGGCATCTGCTACGGCATGCAGACGATGGCCGAGCAGCTCGGCGGCGCGGTGGACGCAGGCCACGTTCGGGAGTTCGGTTACGCGAAGGTGCGCGCGCGCGGCCACACCCGGCTGCTCGACGGAATCGAGGACGAGCGCTCGCCCGAAGGTTTCGGGCTGCTCGACGTCTGGATGAGCCACGGCGACAAGGTCACCGAGATGCCTCAGGGCTTCAAGCTGATGGCCTCGACGGACAGCTGCCCGATCGCCGGCATGGCCGACGAGTGGCGTCACTTCTACGGCGTGCAGTGGCACCCGGAGGTCACGCACACCAAGCAGGGCAGGGCGATGCTGTCGCGCTTCGTCCTCGACATCTGCAAGGCGCGCGGCGACTGGACGATGCCCGGCTTCGTCGACGAGGCGGTGACCGCGATCAGGAACCAGGTCGGCGCCGAGCGCGTGATTCTCGGGCTGTCGGGCGGCGTCGACTCTTCGGTGGCGGCAGCGCTGATCCATCGCGCGATCGGTGACCAGCTCACCTGCGTGTTCGTCGATCACGGGCTGCTGCGGCTGAACGAGGCGCTGCAGGTGATGGAGACCTTCGGGCGCAACCTGGGGGTCCAGGTGATTCACGTCGACGCGAGCGCGGAGTTCATGGGCGAGCTCGCCGGCGTCTCGGACCCGGAAGCCAAGCGCAAGGTCATCGGCCGCGAATTCGTTCACGTGTTCCAGCGCGAGGCCGAGCGCATCAGCGATGCCAAATGGCTGGCGCAGGGCACGATCTACCCGGACGTGATCGAGTCCGCGGGCGCCAAGACCAAGAAGGCGCACACGATCAAGTCGCACCACAACGTCGGCGGCCTGCCCGAGACCCTGCACCTGAAGCTGCTCGAGCCGCTGCGCGAGCTGTTCAAGGACGAGGTTCGCGAGCTCGGCGTCGCGCTGGGGCTGCCACGGGAGATGGTCTATCGCCATCCGTTCCCCGGGCCGGGGCTCGGGGTGAGGATCCTCGGCGAGGTTCGTGCCGACTATGCCGACCTGCTGCGTCAGACCGACGCGATCTTCATCGAAGAGTTGCGCGGCACGGCGGCGACCGCTCGCGATGCGGCGGCAGGCCTGTGCACGGCCGAGCAGGTTGGACAGAGCTGGTACGACCTCACCAGCCAGGCGTTCGCGGTGTTCCTGCCGGTCAAGTCGGTGGGCGTCATGGGCGACGGCCGCACCTACGAGTATGTGGTCGCGTTGCGTGCGGTGCAGACCCAGGACTTCATGACGGCGCACTGGGCGCACCTGCCGCACGAGTTGCTCGGGCGCGTGTCGAGTCGGATCATCAACGAGGTCCGCGGCGTGAACCGCGCGGTGTACGACATCTCCGGCAAGCCGCCCGCGACGATCGAGTGGGAGTAGCGGGTTTCGCGATCTCGTAAAAAGTTATTTTAAAATCAACGGTTTACGTATCTCCATCAACTATCGACGATACATGATCAACAGCTTGAAAAATGCAGTCCAAGCCGTTGGCCTAGCCAAGAATTTCACCTCGTGACCGCTCCATCCGGGAAATAGGGGTCAACTCCAGTTTGACGGTAAATCTGACGGTAAAAATTTGCGGCTCTACGGCTCGCGAAAATTTGCCGTCACTTGAATTTCCTGCCTGACGGTAGAAATCTAGACCGAAATTGCATACAAATCATGGACTTACAGATTTTCGAGCTTGCGAGTTCGCGTGACGGTAAAAGTGGCGGATCGTTGATGTCCCAAGCGCGGTGTGTCTCTCGATGGGCGGCCAGGCGCGGAGGGAGGTAGCCCTTGACCTACCGCCTGTCAGCGGTTCGAGCTGACTACGAG
>JAHEDO010000148.1 GCA_024641185.1 Burkholderiaceae bacterium
CCCGTGCGATGCCCGGCGCGCGCACCCAGGTCCATTCCATGCTGAACTGCCTGTGCTGATAACTCAGCAGAGTCTGCTCCGCGATCCGTGCCGCGAGCAGGCGGCGACGGCGGCGCAGCTGCATGGCCTCGCTCGCGAGCATCCTGGTGAAGTCTCCGGAACGCCTGATGCCCTCGGTCTCGAGCGGCGCACCCGGCAGCTCGACCTCGCGCAGCCGACGCACCCATACCGGCGCCTGTGCGCACGATTGTGGTCGCGCCGATTCGGTGTCGACCTCCTGCTCCGACGGCCGCGCGCGGCCGAGCCGCCTGATCAGCTGGCTCAACCCTGGGATCCTTTCGATGCGCTCGCGCGCGGCGAGCACCTGCTGCCAGGCCTCCGAGTGGAGCAACCCGCGCATTTCCGACCAGCGCGCGAAATTGGCGATGCCGTCGAGCGATTCGAACACGCGCAGCACGTCGCGCAATTCCTCGACGCTGGGCTCCCAATCGTCGAAGAAGGCCTGCGCACAGAGCTGCAGGGCGGCCGGGCGGTCCATCCGCCGCCGCAGCAACGCCACGCGATCGAGATGCCAAAGCAAGCTGCGAAGCACCTGGTCGGTCACTTCTTCGCTGGCCCGGGCGACGTCGCCCAAGCCAAGCCGCGCGCAGACCGCGCCGAAGATCTCCGCGGCATCTTCACCGGGCCACCGCGCCCCCGACTCGAACACCGCGCCGCCAGAGAGCAGTCGCAACCGCGCCGCGGCAACGGTCTCGAGGCGCTCGACTGGAGTCCCTTCAGTGTTGATGATCGCGGGCAGCCATAACCTTCGGGACATCCGATCGAGCGGCTCGAAACGGGCCTCGAGCGCCGCAGGATCGAAGCGCAGGCTCAAGCCGCCACCTCGACAGGCGTGGGTTCTCGCCCGTCGTCTTCGTCGGTGAGCGGCAATTGCGCGAAGGCCTGCCGGACATGCGCGAGCCGCTCGCGCTGCGCGTGAACGCGTTGCCGGTTGCCGGCGAGCGTCTCGATAATCCGCGCCGTGAGCCGCGGGACCAACCAGAGATTGGCCGACAGACTCTCCCCGATCGCGCGCTCGTGGCGATCGCCCGCAGCGAGAAACGCATCCACCTCGTCGAGCACCGCGTCGATCTGCGCGATGCGTGCCCGTATGTGGGTACCGCTGTAGCGCTTGCGCCGGCTGAATGCCGACATCCGGGGAGCAGCACCCGACATCGCCTCCGCGTCGCCGCCTCCGACGCTCTGGATCAACGACAGCTTTCCCGAGTCGTCGAATGCCAGCTCGCTGGCGCTGGCTTCCAGATCGATCTGCTTCTCGAACGCATCGACCATCCGCCCCAGGCGCTCGGGCGTGACCGCCTGCGCCGCGCCCAGCAGACCGGCGAACCAGTCCTCGACGAGCGTCGCCTGGTCCGGCCGCTCGCATACCAGGAAAGGCGCCACGCACAGGTCGTCGATGCCGACCTCCTCGCGGCCGTTGGCGAGCGCGGCCACGCGCAGGGCCCGCACGATCCGCACCCAACGCCGATCCGAGACCTCGATCGCGTGCGTCGCCAGCAACGCGCGCAGCTCGAACAGCGCCGTCCTCACCGTCTCCGGGACCAGCACGCGCTGCGCGTGCGCCTGCGTGGCTGCGAGTTCGGACACGCTCAGCCGCGGCCCGTCGCCCGGCGGGCTGTCGATGCGCTCGAGCAGCCTGCCGAAAGACTCGTCGGACACGGGCGCGACCATGCAGCGGAACAGGAACCGGTCGAAGAAGGCCCGCAGCGCCTCCTCGTCGGGCACCTCGTTGCTCGCGGCCACCACGCTGACCAGGGGTGTGACGATCCGCGCCGCCCCCTGGTCGAACTCGCGTTCGTTGAGCAGCGTGAGAAGCGCATTGAGGATCGCCGAATTCGCCTTGAATACTTCGTCGAGGAAGGCGATCGACGCGGTGGGCAGATAGCCGTCGATGTCGCGTTCGTAGCGCCCCTCGTCGAGCGCCGCGAGCGAGAGCGGTCCGAATAGCTCCTCCGGAACCGTGAAGCGCGTGAGCAGACGCTCGAAGTAGCGCCCGCCCACGATACGGTGAAGCCGCCGGGCGAGCTCGCTTTTCGCCGTGCCCGGAGGCCCGATGAACAGCAGGTGCTCGCCGCACAGCGCCGACAGCACAAGGCAGCGCGACTGGGCCTCGCGCTCGATCAGGCCTTGCGCGACATACTCGATCGCCGCTGCGAGTCTCTCGCGGTCGGGCACACCGGCCCGGGTCGTTGGCTGCATGACTTCGCCTGAACTTGGAGCGCAGCGCGCCAATGCGCACCGCTTGCGGAAACACGCCCCAATCTTACGTCAGGTCAGCCCTTCGGCGACCCCGCGCCGCGGCGCGTCCAGATACTCTCGCGACTGCATCTCAACGATGCGGCTCACCGTGCGCTGGAACTCCAGCACCATCGACCCGGCGGTGTACAGCTCCTCGGGCGGGCACTCCGCCGACATCAGCAGTTTCACCCGCTGGTCGTAGAAGACGTCGATCAGCCAGACGAAGCGCCGAGCCTCCGAGGCCATCGCCGCGCTCATCCGGGGAACGTCCGACAGGATGACCGTGTGGAACTGCTGCGCGATTTCCAGATAGTCGTTCTGCGAGCGGGGCCCGCCGCAAAGCGTCTTGAAATCGAACCAGACGACCCCGCCGGAGCGTCTCAGGCCGCGCAGTTCGCGGTTCTCGATCATCAGCCTCGGGTCTTCGTCATGGGTCTCCGCCAGCGCCGCGAACGCCTTGCGCAACGCGGAGCTCGCGCCGGCCCCGAGCGGGCTGTGATAGGCCTGCACCCTGGCCATCGAGCGCCGGCGATAGTCGACTCCGGCGTCGACGCTGACGACGTCCAGGTTCTCCTCGAGCAACGCGATCGCCGGCAGCACGCGATCGCGATGCAGCCCGTCGGGATACAACTGGTCGGGATGGTAGTTGGACGTGATCACGAAGGTCACGCCGTTCAGGAACAGGCCGCGCAACAGCCGTTCGAGAATCATCGCGTCGGCGATGTCCGAGACGTGGAACTCGTCGAAGCAGATCAGCCGATACCGGCGCGCGACGCGCCGCGCGACCTCGTCGAGCGGATCGGCGACTCCCTTCAGATCCCCGAGCTCGCGGTGTACGCCCCGCATGAACTCGTGAAAGTGGATGCGCATCTTGCGCACGTACGGCACCGACCCGTAGAAGCAGTCCATCAGGAAGCTCTTGCCGCGCCCCACGCCTCCGTACAGCCAGACTCCCCGGGGCACGTCGGGCCGACTGATCAGCTTCTTCAGTCGGTTCGAACGCCTGGCCTTGAACGCCACAAGCTCGCCATGCATCCGCTGAAGGCGCGCGAGCGCTGCGAGCTGGGCCTCGTCGGCCGAATAGCCGCGCGCCGACAGCGCCAAGCGGTAGGCGTGGTCTACGCCCACGCGCTCGGGTTTCGGTCTGGACACACCGCCGTGCGTTCGCGGATTCCCGGTATCGCCGCCACCAGGCTCACATGTTCAGTGCGCGCTTTTCCACCGCGAGCGCCGCTTCCCGCATCGCCTCCGAGAGCGACGGGTGCGCGTGGCAGATGCGTCCGATGTCCTCGCTCGACGCCTTGAACTCCATCGCCACGACAGCCTCCGCGATCAGGTCCGAAGCTGCCGACGACACGATGTGCACACCGAGGATCTCGTCGGTATCGGAGTCGGCGAGCACCTTGACGAACCCGTCGCTCTCGCCGGTACCCAAGGCCCTGCCGTTGACCGCGAACGGGAACTGACCCGACTTGTACTTGCGCCCTTCGGCCTTCAGCTGCTGCTCGGTCTTGCCCACCCAGGCGATCTCCGGCGACGTGTAGATCACCCAAGGAATGCAGTTGTAGTCGATGTGCGCCTTCTGCCCGGCGATGAGCTCGGCGACCATCACCCCCTCGTCCTCGCCCTTGTGCGCGAGCATCGGACCGCGTACCACGTCGCCGATCGCGTAGACGCCCGGCAGTCTGGTTCTGCATTGCCCGTCGACTTCGATGAACCCGCGCGCGTCCAACGACAGTCCGACGGAGTCGAGGCCGAGCCCGTCGGTATTCGGCATCCTCCCCACGGAGACGATCAGCCGATCGACGCCCAGTTCGTGCGTCTTGCCGTCGGCGTCCGTGTAGGCGACCGACACGCCCTTCTTCGAGCGCTTGACCTCTCCGATCTTCACGCCCATCTCGATCTTCAGGCCCTGCTTCGTGAAGACCTTCCAGCACTCCTTGGACACCGCCTCGTCGCAGGCGGCAAGGAAGGTCGGCATCGCCTCGAGTACCGTGACCTGTGCCCCGAGCCGACGCCAGACCGAACCCAGTTCCAGGCCGATGACGCCGGCGCCGATGACGCCCAGCCGCTTCGGAACCTCATCGAAGGCGAGCGCGCCCTCGTTGTCGCAGACGAGGACGTTGTCGACCTCCACGTCCGGGAGGTGGCGCGCCTTGGAGCCCGTCGCGATGATCACGTTCTTCGCTTCGTTGACATCGGCCTCCGACTCGCCGCTGACTTCGACGCGGTAGAAGCCGCCATCGGTCGCGCCGGCGAGTTTTCCGTGACCCTTGAGCCAGGTGATCTTGTTCTTGCGGAACAGGAATTCGATGCCCTTCGTCATCTTCGTGACGATCCCGTCCTTGCGGGCGATCATCTTCGCGACGTCCACCTTGACGCCCTCGACGCTGATGCCGTGGGCGTCGAGATGGCTGGTCGCATTCTCGTACTGCTCCGAAGACGCCAGAAGCGCCTTGGACGGTATGCACCCCACGTTCAGGCAGGTGCCGCCCAGTGCCAGTTCTCCCTTCGGGTTCTTCCACTTCTCCACGCAGGCGACCTTGAAGCCGAGCTGCGCCGCACGAACCGCGGCGATGTACCCCGCCGGTCCCGCACCGATCACGATCACGTCGTAACGTTCAGCCATGCCCTGTGCGCTCCGTCAGAGGTCGAGCAGGAGGCGGGCCGGATCCTCCAGCGCCTCCTTGATCGACACGAGGAAAAGGACCGCCTCGCGCCCGTCGATGATCCGATGGTCGTAGGACAGCGCGAGATAGTTGATCGGCCGGATCACGATCTGGCCGTTCTCGACGACCGGACGCTCCTTGGTCGCGTGCACGCCCAGGATCGCCGACTGCGGCGGGTTGATGATCGGCGTGGACAGCATCGAGCCGAAGACTCCGCCGTTGGAGATCGAGAAGGTCCCGCCGGTGAGTTCCTCCAGGGTGAGCTTGCCTTCGCCGGCACGCTTGCCGAAGTCGGCGATCTGCTTTTCGACCTGCCCGAAAGTGAGCTGGTCCACATTTCGTACCACCGGCACCACCAGGCCGCGCGGCGAGCCGACCGCCACGCCGACGTCGAAGTAGCCGTGGTAGACGATTTCGTTGCCGTCGACCGACGCATTGACCACCGGGTACTTCTTCAGCGCGTGGACTGCCGCCTTCACGAAGAAGGACATGAAACCGAGGCGCGCACCGTGCTCCTTTTCGAAGCGATCCTGGTATCGCTTGCGCAGGTCCATCACGGGCTGCATGTTGACCTCGTTGAAGGTCGTCAGGATCGCATTGGTCGCCTGCGACTGCAGCAGCCGCTCCGCCACCCTCTGGCGCAGCCGCGACATCGCGACGCGCTGCTCCGGACGCCCTTCCAGCAGCTTGCCCAGATCGAGTGGCGCCTTGACCTGGGGCAGCGTCGTGGACGGCACGCCGGTCGGAATCGCGGCGACTGGCGCAGCCGCCGGCGCGCCGGCCGCTCGCCCTCCGCCCGCGAGTGCGGTGAGGACGTCGCCCTTGGTGATTCGTCCGTCGCGGCCGGTGCCGGGCACCTCGGCGGTACCCAGGCTGTGCTCGGCCATCAGCTTTGCCGCCGCGGGCATCGCGACATTTCCCTTGACCCCGGCCGGAGCAGGCGCGGGGGCGGCCTGCGAACCGGGCGCGGACATCTCCGGCGCAGCCGCCGGCGCGGGCGCCTCGGCCGGCGCCTCGACCGTGCCCGCCTTGGCCTCGGTATCGATCACCGCAATGACTTCACCCGCGACCACGGTCGTCCCGTCGCCCTTGGCGATGCTGGTGATCACGCCCGCCTCCGGCGCGGGCAGCTCGAGGACGACCTTGTCCGTCTCGATGTCGATCAGGTTTTCATCGCGCGCGACCGCCTCGCCCGCCTTCTTGTGCCACTGCAGCAGCGTGGCTTCCGCGACCGACTCCGACAACTGCGGAACCTTCACTTCGATCAATGCCATTTGTGACTCCGAACCATGTGACCGGTAATTGAGCTCCGCGGGCGCGAATTCGATCGCCGCCGGCCGACGAAGCATGTTGCGAGAACCTGGACCACCGCGAATCGCCTGTCCCGGCCCGCCTTGCAGGCGGCGCCGGATTGCAGCGGCGGGTCAGGTCTTCTTTGCCCGCGAACGGCTCTCGCCGAACGCGGCCGCGATGAGTTCCTTCTGCTGTGCGTAGTGCTTGTCGTAATAGCCGACCGCCGGCGACGCCGATGGCGCGCGGCCCGCGTAGCTGAGCTTCTGACCCTCGCGAAGCGCCTCGCTCAGGTGATGCTCCATGTAGAACCACGCGCCCTGGTTCTGCGGCTCGTCCTGGCACCAGACCAGGTTCGTCACGTTGGGGTACTTCTTGAGCTCGGCGTCGAGCGCCTTGTGCGCGAACGGATAGATCTGCTCCACACGCACCAGCGCCACGTCGTCCAGTTCGCGCTCGCGGCGCGCCAGCAGCAGATCGAAGTAGACCTTGCCGGTGCAGGCCACGACGCGCCTGACCTTGCGCGGGTCGATCTTCGGATCTGTCTCGCCGATGATCGTGTGGAACGGCCCCTTTGCGACCTCGTCCAGCGTGGACACCGCCTCCTTGTTCCGCAACAGCGACTTCGGCGTCATGATCACCAGCGGCTTGCGGAAGAGCCGGATCATCTGCCGGCGCAGCAGGTGGAAGATCTGGGCCGGGGTGGTCGGCTGGCAGACCTGCATATTGTGCTCGGCACAAAGCTGGAGGAATCGCTCGAGACGGGCCGACGAGTGTTCCGGCCCTTGCCCTTCGTAGCCGTGCGGCAGCATCAGCGTCAGGCCCGAGACGCGGCCCCATTTCGTTTCTCCGGAGCTGATGAACTGGTCGATGACGACCTGCGCGCCATTGACGAAATCACCGAACTGGGCCTCCCAGATGACCAGCGTGTTCGGCTCGGCGGTAGCGTAGCCGTATTCGAACGCGAGCACCGCCTCCTCGGAGAGCACCGAGTCGATCACGGTGAACGGCCCCTGGTTGTCCGCGACGTTTTGCAGCGGCACGTAGGCGCCGCCGTCCCACTTCTCGCGCTTCTGGTCGTGAAGCACCGAATGCCGATGCGTGAAGGTGCCGCGCCCCGAATCCTGGCCGGAGAGCCTCACGCCATAGCCCGACGAGAGCAGCGTGGCGAGCGCGAGGTGCTCTCCCATGCCCCAGTCCAGCGGCAGGTCGCCGGCGGCCATCGCCCGGCGATCCCCCATCACCCTCTCGACCAGCGGATGCAGCGTGAGATCCGAGGGCATCGTGGTGATCCGCGATGCGATGCGCTTGAGTTCCGCCTTCGGCACCGAGGTGTCGGCCGAGTCGGTCCACTTGCGGTTCAGGAAC
>JAHEDO010000149.1 GCA_024641185.1 Burkholderiaceae bacterium
GCCGGCATCGCCGAGATCATCAACGTGCCTGGCCTGGTCAACGTCGACTTCGCCGACGTGCGCACGGTGATGGGCGAGCAGGGCAAGGCGATGATGGGCATCGGCGAGGCCGCGGGGCTGGATCGCGCGCGGCTCGCCGCCGAGCAGGCGGTGGCCTCGCCGCTGCTCGACGGCGTCGACCTGTCGGGCGCCCGGGGCGTGATCGTCAACATCACCGCGAGCCGCAGCCTGAAGCTGCGCGAGACCAACGAGGTGATCAACACGATCAAGGCGTTCTGCGCCGAGGACGCGACGATCATCCACGGCACGGTCTTCGAGGAAGGCATGGAGGACCGGCTGCGGGTGACGGTGGTGGCGACCGGCATCGGCCGCAAGCCGGTGGCGGCCAAGCCGGTGCTGGTGCAGGCGCCGGTGCTGCGTACCGGCACCGACAATGCCCCGGCGCAGGGCCAGGGCAACGTCGACTACGGCCAGCTCGATCAGCCCGCGGTGTGGCGCAGTCCGCGGGCCTCGGCGGCCGCGCAGGTGGCGGCGCTCGAGGAGAGCGGCGTCGAGCGGTTCGACATTCCGGCGTTCCTGCGCAAGCAGGCGGACTGATCGGGGGCCGGCCGGCCCTTGGGGAAGGGTCGGCTGCAGGCCGGCAGCGGGGGCCGATTGTGGCCGGCCCGCCGCTGCCGCGCCTGCCCGGGCGCCGTCGCGCCGCGCCACCGCGATTGCTCCGGCCGTCGCGGCACGTCGCCCGGAATGTCCTCCAGATCGCAGCCCCGCGCCAGCTGACCGGCCGTGCGGCCGCAGTTCCGGCAGGGCTTTTGGATTGGCACTAAAATCAAAAGCTTTCCTGATTATTGCCAAGTGCCAAGGAGTTGCAGAGATGACGATCAAGGTTGGAGACAGTCTGCCGGACGCAACCCTGCACGAGTTCGTCGAGGTCGAGGGCAACGGCTGCTCGATCGGCCCGAATTCGTTCAAGGTGTCGGACATGATCAAGGGCAAGAAGATCGTGATCTTCGGCCTGCCGGGTGCCTATACGCCCACCTGTTCGGCCAGGCACGTGCCCGGCTATGTCGAAGGCTTCGACGCGCTTCGCGCCAAGGGGGTCGACGAGATCTGGTGCGTGTCGGTCAACGACGAGTTCGTGATGGGCGCGTGGGGCCGCGACCTGAAGGCGACCGGAAAGGTGCGGATGATGGGCGACGGCTCGGCCGATTTCACCCGCAAGGTCGGACTCGAGCTCGACCTGACCGCCCGCGGCTGGGGGATGCGTTCGCGCCGCTACTCGATGCTGGTGGACGACGGGGTGGTCAAGGCGCTGAACGTCGAGGCTCCCGGTAAGTTCGAGGTGTCGGGCGCCGACAAGATGCTCGAAGAAGTCGACGCCCTGGCGGTCGCGAAGAACTGAGTCGCTCGCTTCGCCGGACGGGGTGCGGGAGAATGAAGCGATGTTGAGGCAACGCACGATCAAGGCCAGGGTGTCGACCACGGGGGTGGGACTGCACTCGGGCCAGCGCGTCGAGCTCACGCTTCGTCCGGCCGCGCCCGACGCCGGCATCGTCTTCCGGCGGATCGACCTCGACGAGCCGGTCGACATCCCGGCGGTGGCCGATCGCGTCACCGACACCCGCATGGCGTCGACGCTGACCGCGGCCGACGCAGGTCCGGGCGCTGCGGTCAAGGTGGCGACCGTCGAGCATCTGATGTCCGCCCTGGCCGGACTCGGGATCGACAACCTCTACGTCGACGTCACCGCCCCGGAGATTCCCATCCTCGACGGCTCCGCGGGATCTTTCGTGTTCCTGATCCAGTCGGTGGGCATCGTCGAGCAGAACGCGCCGAAGCGTTTCATCCGCGTCAAGCGGGCCGTCGAAGTCCGCGACGGCGACAAGTGGGCGCGGCTCGAGCCGCACGAGGGCTTCAAGCTGCGTTTCTCCATCGAGTTCGGCCATCCGGCGATCGATGCGACCGGGCAGCAGTACGAGATCGATTTCGCGACGACTTCCTACGTCAAGGAGATCGCGCGCGCACGCACCTTCGGCTTCGTGCAGGATGTGGAAGCGCTTCGTGCCGTCGGCCTGGCGCAGGGCGGGAGCCTGGAGAACGCGATCGTCATGGACGAGTATCGCGTGCTCAACACCGAAGGGCTGCGCTTCGACGACGAGTTCGTCAAGCACAAGATCCTCGATGCGATCGGCGATCTGTATCTCATCGGCCATCCGCTGCTGGCGATCTACAGCGCCTACAAGTCGGGCCACGCGATGAACAACCTGCTGCTGCGGGAGCTGCTGGCGCAACCCGACGCCTACGAGATCGTCAGCTTCGAGCAGCGGCGGGCCGCGCCGACGCTGTTCGCGCTCGACTGGAGCCCGGCCTGATGCCTTGGGACCGGCAATAGCGTGAGCCGGCCCCGGAGTCCGCGATGATCGCGCTGCGCCTGCTGGTCCTGCTCACCGCGATCGCGATCGCGGTCCTCGCCGCCGGCTATCTGATCAGCGGCGACCGCCGCTACCTCCGATGGGCGAGGCGAACTCTCCTGTACGCCGGCGCGGCAGCGCTGATCTTCTTCGCGATCCTTCTGCTCGAGCGACTCGCCTGGTCCGGGGCGCCGCCGCCCCGCGCCGGCTTGTCCCGCCCGGTGCCGGCACGCATGGCCGACGCGCCCGATTCCTGCCCGACGGCAATCGGCGACTTTTCGGGCCAGGCGCATTCAGCGGCGCCCTCGGTGCCCCTTGACCAGGTGAGCAAGCGCTTCCTTTAGCGCAGGATCGCTTGCCTGTTCGGACAGGGCCATGAGTCCGTCGAGCGCATCAGATGGAATCGGGTCCTTCTCGCGGTGTCGGGGCGCCGCCGCCCCCTGGGCGCCCGGTTGCGGGCGAAAACGTATTCGCTTAACCTGCCAACCTCGGCCCTGCAATGCCGTGGTGATCGATGGAGCGAGCTGTCGCAGCTTAGCCGCCGTCGCCGCGCTCGGCGCACCGACCAGCAACTCGTCGTTCTCCACGCCCATCGCGATCAGCGTCAGGCCGGGAGCGCATCGGCGCAGATCGGCCTGCAGGGCGAGAAGCTGCTGCGCTCGATCGGTCAATGCCCGGAATTCGGCCTGCTGTTCGAGCCATCCGAGCGCGTGACGCGGCGGGCCTGGTTTCATCGGGGCGGTGACGGCTTCGTGCGGTGGTTCGGTGGACGGGCGTCCGAGGGGGAATCGGCTTGCAGATCATTATCGTCCATCCGCGGCTGGCGCAGGCCAGGACGCTGTCGCTTCGTCCCGGGTGGCTGCTCGGCGCGGCGCTTGCCGCGATGCTGATCGTCGCCGCCGCGAGCGGACTGCTCTCGTACCTCACGCTTCGCCACGCGTCAGAACTGCCCCTGCCGCTCGCGCGCATGCTGTTCGCCTTCACCGCGCAGCCGACGCAGGAGTCGACGTCGCCGGTCGAGGCGGGCGAGCGCAAGGCGCAGGACGTCAATGACGCGGAAGTTCGCCAGAGCATCGACACGCTGGCGGTGCGGATCGGGGAACTCCAGGCGCGGCTGGCGCGGCTCGACGCGCTCGGGGAGCGGGTTGCCGGGGTGGTCGGCGTGCGTGCGCCCGAGACCGCGCGGCCCCTGCCGGGGCGCGGCGGCGCGCTGCCCTCGCAGTCTCGCGCTTTCTCGCTCGACGAACTCTCGGTCGCGATCGACCGGATCGCACTGGGCGTCGAACGGCGCGGCGATCACCTGGGCCTGATCGACTCGGAGCTTCTGCTGCGCCAGGTGATGGGGCGCCTGCTGCCGACCAGCCAGCCGCTGGAGGACGCGGCGCCGGGCTCGGGCTTCGGCTGGCGGATCGACCCCTTCAACGGCCGCTCCGTCCGGCACGAAGGTGTCGATTTCAACGCGTCCACAGGCACGCCGATCGTTGCAGCCGGAGCGGGCATCGTCGTGTTCGCCGGCTGGTACCCGGGCTACGGACGGCGCGTCGACATCGACCACGGTGAAGGGGTGGTCACGCGGTATGCGCACGCGTCGAAGCTGATGGTCAAGGTCGGGGACATCGTCACGCAGGGCCAGAAGATCGCGGCGGTCGGCTCCAGCGGCCGTTCGACCGGCCCCCACCTGCACTTCGAAGTCCGGGTGAACGACGAGCCGCTCGACCCCTCGCGATACCTGCGCGACATTGCGACGGTGGGCAGCCCGGACGGTCCGCTGGCCGGATTCGCGCGACTGTACGGCGTGGCGCCGACGCGCCGCTGACCGGTCGGTGGCGCCCGATGGCGGCGCCCCCTCGCGTGCTACACTCCCGCGATTCAGCCGACCTGGGCCGCGATCGGCGCGGTCTGCCCGAATCCCGATGATCCAGGGTTTTCTCACCAAAATCTTCGGCAGCCGAAATGAACGGCTGCTCAAGACCTATCGAAAGTCGGTCGCCGCGATCAACGCGCTCGAGGCGTCGATCAAGCCGCTCAGCGACGAGCAGCTCGCCGCCAAGACCGTCGAGTTTCGCGAACGCATTGCCGGCGGCGAATCGGTCGACGACCTGCTTCCCGAGGCATTCGCGGTCTGCCGCGAGGCGGCCGTGCGCGTGCTCGGCATGCGGCACTTCGACGTGCAGCTCGTCGGCGGCATGGTGCTGCACTCCGGAAAGATCGCGGAGATGCGTACCGGCGAAGGGAAGACGCTCACCGCGACCCTGGCCGTCTACCTGAACGCGCTCGCCGGCAAGGGTGTGCACGTGGTCACCGTCAACGACTACCTGGCCAGCCGCGACGCGGACTGGATGGGCAAGGTCTACCGCTTCCTCGGCATGACCGTCGGCGTGATTCTGTCGCAGCAGCCCAATGATCAGAAGAAGGCCGCCTACGCCGCCGACATCACCTACGGCACCAACAACGAGTTCGGCTTCGACTACCTGCGCGACAACATGGAGTACGCGGTCGGCGATCGCCGCCAGCGCGTCCTGCATTACGCGATCGTCGACGAAGTCGATTCGATCCTGATCGACGAGGCGCGCACGCCGCTGATCATCTCCGGGCAGGCCGAAGATCACACCGAGATGTACCGTCGCATCGACGGCGTGCCCAAGCTGCTCGACGAGATGGCCGAGGAGCCCAAGAGCAACGAACCGGAGCCGCCGGGAGACTACTGGGTCGACCGCAAGGGGCACCAGGTGCACCTGTCGGAGGCCGGCCACGAGAAGGCGGAACGCATACTCGGCGAGACCGGGCTCCTGGCCGACGGCGCGAGCCTGTACGACCCGTCCAACATCAGCCTGATGCACCACCTGATGGCCGCCCTGCGCGCGCACACGCTGTTCCACCGCGACCAGCAGTACGTGGTGCAGAACGGCGAGGTGATCATCGTCGACGAGTTCACCGGGCGGCTGATGCCCGGCCGGCGCTGGTCCGACGGGCTTCACCAGGCGGTGGAGGCGAAGGAGGGCGCGCAGATCCAGGCCGAGAACCAGACGCTCGCCTCGATCACGTTCCAGAACTACTTCCGCATGTACGGCAAGCTCGCCGGCATGACCGGCACCGCCGACACCGAGGCCTACGAGTTCCAGGAGATCTACGGACTGGAGACCGTGGTCATTCCGACGCACCGGCCGATGGTCCGCGACGACCGCCAGGACCAGGTGTTCCGCACGGCGCGCGAGAAGTACGAGGCCATCCTCACTGACATCAAGGACTGCTACTCGCGCGGCCAGCCGGTGCTGGTCGGCACGACGTCCATCGAGAACTCCGAGCTGCTCGCGGGGATGCTCGACAAGGACAAGCTGCCGCACCACGTGCTCAACGCCAAGCAGCACGCCCGCGAGGCCGAGATCGTCGCCGAGGCCGGCAGGCCGAAGATGATCACGATCGCCACCAACATGGCGGGCCGTGGCACGGATATCGTGCTGGGCGGAAATCTCGAGAAGCAGGTCGACCTTCTGCGCGCCGACGAGGCGATTGCGGACGACGAAACAGCGACGCGCGTCGACAAGCTGCGCTCGGAGTGGCAATCGCTGCACGACGCGGTGATCGCTGCCGGGGGCCTGCACATCATCGGCACCGAGCGTCACGAATCGCGCCGTATCGACAACCAGTTGCGCGGCCGCTCGGGCCGTCAGGGCGACCCGGGGTCGTCGCGCTTCTATCTGTCGATGGAAGATCCGCTGCTGAAGATCTTCGCGGGCGACAGGCTGAAGGCGATCATGGACCGCCTGAAGCTGCCCGACGGCGAGGCGATCGAGGCGGGCATCGTCACGCGCTCGATCGAGAGTGCGCAGCGCAAGGTCGAGGCGCGGAACTTCGACATCCGCAAGCAGCTGCTCGAATACGACGACGTCGCCAACGACCAGCGTCAGGTGGTCTACGCGGACCGCAACGCGCTGCTGGAAGCCGAAGAATTCAGCGAGCGCGTGCGCGACCTGCGTCACCGGGTCTTTAGCGACCTGTTCCGTGCGTACGTGCCTGCAGACACGGTCGAGGAGCAGTGGGACCTTCCGGGCCTGCAGAAGCTGCTCGCCGAGGAATGGCAGCTCGAGGTGCCGCTGGTCGACATGACCAGGGAACTGTCGGACGCGTCCGACGACGACCTGCTCGAACTGGTGATCAAGGCCACCGACGAGCTCTACCAGTCGAAGGTCGACGCGGTAGGCGCCGAGGCGTTCACCGGCTTCGAGCGCTCGGTCATGCTGCAGGTGATCGACCAGCACTGGCGCGAGCACCTGTCGTCGCTCGACTACCTGCGCCAGGGCATCCACCTGCGCGGCTACGCGCAGAAGAACCCGAAGCAGGAGTACAAGCGCGAGTCCTTCGAACTGTTCGGCGTGATGCAGGAGCGCGTGCGCAACGACGTGACCCGCATCCTGATGACGGTGCGCATCCAGTCGCCCGAGCAGGTCGAGCAGGTCGAGGAGGAGATCGCTCCCTCGTACGCGAACGTGCAGTATTCGCACCCCGATTTCGGCGAAGCGAGCGCCGCGGCAGCGGGCGCCGATCCGGAGTCGATCGCGCTCGCCGTCCAGCAGGGACCGGAGGCGGACCAGGAGGCGCAGCAGCCGTTCCGGCGATTCGGCCAGAAGATCGGACGCAACGATCCCTGCCCCTGCGGGTCCGGCAAGAAATACAAGCAGTGCCACGGCCGGCTCGCCTAGGCGGCCATTGAGTCCGGTGTGTCGGCGTGCGCCCGGGCGCGACCTGCCGGCCTGCTTCGCTCCGGGGCGCCCGGTTCGGGGCACCGAGCCACGCGGTCAGACATCCCCGCTGAACTAGAATGTCGGGTTTTCGAGGGGCCCTCGCATGGCTGTGAACCTGTTGCCGCCGGACCCGGCGGCGCTCCTTCCCGTCGCCGGTCTCGAGCTCGGGACGGCGCGCGCGCAGATCCGCAAGCCCGGTCGGCGCGACCTGCTGGTGGTTCGGCTCGCCCCCGGTGCAGCCGTGGCCGGAGTCTTCACCCGCAACCGCTTCTGCGCTGCGCCGGTGCAGGTCTGCCGCGAGCACCTCGCGCAGACCGAGGCGGGGGGCGCGATCCGCGCGCTGCTGGTGAATACGGGCTGCGCGAACGCCGGGACCGGCCAGGCCGGGCTCGCCGACGCGCGCGCCAGCTGCGGGGCGCTGGCGGACCTGCTCGGCTGCGACGCGCGACAGGT
>JAHEDO010000150.1 GCA_024641185.1 Burkholderiaceae bacterium
AAGACGACGGTCGCGCTGCGAATGGCGCAGATCCTTCACCGGCTCGGCTACGTGCGCAAGGGTCACCTGGTGTCGGTCACCCGCGACGATCTGGTCGGCCAGTACATCGGCCACACGGCGCCGAAGACCAAGGAGGTGCTCAAGCGCGCGATGGGCGGCGTACTCTTCATCGACGAGGCCTACTACCTGTACCGGCCCGAGAACGAGCGCGACTACGGCCAGGAGGCGATCGAGATCCTGCTTCAGGTCATGGAGAACCAGCGCGACGACCTGGTCGTGATCCTCGCCGGCTACAAGGACCGGATGGATACCTTCTTTCGCTCCAACCCCGGTCTGTCGTCGCGGATCGCGCACCACATCGACTTTCCGGACTACACACCCGAAGAGCTGCTGGCGATCTCGATGAAGATGGCGGCGCAGATGAACTATCGCCTCGACGACGCCGGCGTGGCCGCGATCCGCGAATACATCGGTCTGCGCGTTCGGCAGCCCCACTTCGCCAACGCGCGCTCGATGCGCAACGCGCTCGACCGTGCGCGGCTTCGCCACGCGAGCCGGCTGTTCGACGCGTCGATCGCCACCAGCAGCCAGCCGCGCGCCGACGATCTCAGCCGGCTGGACGCGGCCGACATCCGCGCCTCCCGAGTGTTCCTCGGCGGGCTCGACGCGCCGATCGACCAGCCGCTGGGCGTGGTCGCGCCCGGGGAACACGAACCTGCCCCCGGGATGCGGCGGGCCGACGACAACCGCCAGTGAGGAAGACATGCACCTCGGAAGAACGACCCTCTCGAAATTCCTGATCCAGCAGCTGCGCGGCAGCGCCGGCCAGAACGAACTGGCCGCGCTGCTGGTCGACGTGGCGGCCTCGATCAAGGCGATCTCCGCGATCGTCGGGCGCGGCGCGCTCGGTCCGAGCGACACCGCCGCGTCGATCGCGGCCGTGGCGCGCAGGGCGGCGACGCCGGAATCCGACGCCGGGCCTGGCGCCGTGTCCAATGCGTCCGGCGACGTGCAGAAGCCCCTGGACCTGCTCACCAACGAGGCGATCGTGCGCTACTGCGAGTGGGGCGGGCTGCTCGCGGGCATGGCTTCCGAGGAGATGGACGACATCTACGCCATTCCGGAGCGCTTCGAACGCGGCCCGTACCTGCTGATCTTCGATCCGCTCGACGGTTCGGCCAATCTCGACATCAACGGCGCGGTCGGCACGATCTTCTCCGTGCTCGAGCACGCCGGCGAGGCGCCGCCGACGACCGCGGACTTTCTTCAGCCCGGCAAGCGTCAGGTCGCCGCCGGCTACGCGATCTACGGTCCGTCGACGATCCTCGTGCTCACCGTCGGCAAGGGAACGCACGGCTTCACGCTCGATCGCGAGATCGGCAACTTCATCCTGACCCACCCGGACCTGCGCGTGCCCGAGGAGGCCTCGGAGTTCGCGATCAACGTGTCCAACGAGCGCTTCTGGGAGCCGCCGGTCGCGCGCTACGTCGACGAATGCAAGGCGGGTGGCACCGGTGTGCGGGCGCGCGACTTCAACATGCGCTGGATCGCCGCGATGGTGGCCGACGTGCACCGGATCCTCACCCGCGGCGGCGTGTTCATGTATCCGCGTGACACAAAGGAGCCGATCAAGCCGGGACGCCTGCGCCTGCTCTACGAGGCCAATCCGATGGCGATGCTGATCGAGCAGGCGGGGGGCGCCGCGTCCACCGGGCGCGTCCGGATTCTCGACGTGGCGCCCGACGAGCTGCACCAGCGCGTGCCGGTGATCCTTGGCTCGCGCGCGGAGATCGAGCGCATCGAGCGCTATCACCACGAGTACGACACCGGCACCGACAAGCCCTACGTGTCGCCACTGTTCAACGAGCGTTCGCTGTTCCGGCCCGAGGCGCGGATCTAGCGCTGCGTCGCCAAGCGAAATCATCCAGGGGGACTCATGTCGATCAAGCATCCGATCATCGCGGTGACCGGCTCGTCGGGCGCCGGCACCACGACGGTCATGAAGAGTTTCCAGCACATCTTCCGGCGCGAGGGCCTGCATGCCCTGGTCGTCGAAGGTGATTCCTTCCACCGTTTCGACCGAAGCGGGATGCGCAAGGCGATGCGCGAGGCGGAGGATGCAGGCAACCGCAACTTCAGCCACTTCGGGCCCGAGGCCAACCTGCTCGCCGACCTCGCGAAGCTGTTCGAGTCCTACGGAAATAACGGGTCCGGCAAGGTGCGCCGCTATCTGCACGACGCCCGCGAGGCCGAGCCCTACAAGCAGGAGCCGGGCACCTTCACCGACTGGCAGGACGCCGAACAGAGCACGGACCTGATGTTCTACGAAGGGCTGCACGGCGGCTATCGGGGTGACGGGGTCGACGTCGCCAGACACGTCGATCTGCTGGTCGGCGTGGTGCCGATCATCAATCTCGAGTGGATCCAGAAGCTGCACCGCGACCAGAATCTGCGAGGCTATTCGCAGGAAGCGGTGGTCGACACGATCCTGCGGCGGATGCCCGACTATGTGAACCACATCTGTCCGCAGTTCTCCCACACCCACGTGAACTTCCAGCGGGTGCCGACGGTGGACACCTCCAACCCGTTCATCGCGCGCGACATTCCGAGCGCCGACGAGAGCATGGTCGTGATCCGCTTCGCCAACCCGAAGGGCATCGACTTCGCCTATCTGCTGTCGATGCTGCACGATTCGATCATGACCCGCCCGAACTCGATCGTCGTTCCCGGCGGCAAGATGGGCCTGGCGATGCAGATGATCTTCACGCCGATGATCCTTCGGCTCATGGATCTGAAGAAACGCGCCTGATGGCGCGGGCGACCGAATGCGCCGTTCGCAGCGGCGTTGCGTTCGAAAACCCGGCGTCACGGCGCAGCGCGTCGGCGAGGCCGCGAGGGAGGTGACGAAATGATGGAAGCGCTGATACTGGACGTCGACGGCACGCTGGCCGAGACCGAGCGTGACGGACACCGGGTTGCGTTCAACCGGGCATTCGCGGAGTTCGGTCTGGACTGGTACTGGGACGTGTCCACTTACGGCAAGCTGCTGATGGTCGCCGGCGGCAAGGAACGCATCCATCACTACATCCGCGTATGGCGGCCCGCGATGCCGATGTACCGCGACCTCGACGAGTTCGTCGTCAACCTGCACCGCTGCAAGACCGGGCACTACGGCGAGATGATCGAGAGCGGCAAGCTGCCGGCGCGCGCGGGCGTGCTGCGGCTGATCGACGAGGCCCGTGCGCGCGGCATCAAACTCGGTATCGCGAGCACCACTTCACCGCAGAACATCGAAGCGCTTCTGCGCTCGTGGTACGGGCAGCGCTGGGCGTCGATGTTCGTGGCGGTCGGCGCCGGCGACGTGGTGCCGCGCAAGAAGCCGGACCCCGGGATCTACCAGTATGTGCTCGAGCAAATGGGCGTTGCACCCGAGCGCTGCGTCGCGATCGAGGACTCGGCGGCGGGACTGGCCGCGGCCAACGGCGCAGGGGTCGAGGTCGTGGTCGCGCGCAGCGAATACTTCCGGCACCAGAGCTTCGAAGGCGCACTCGCGGTGCTCGACGAACTCGGCGAACCTGATCACCCGGCGCAGGGCGTGGTGCGCGGCGAGGTCTGGACCGGCGTCGTGACGATCGACGCGCTCGACGGCTGGCTGCGACAGCGTCTCGAAACGCAGGCTCCGGCGCAAGCCTCGGGGCCGGGCGCGCAGACGACGGCCGGGTAAGGGCGCGCCGCCGGTCGACCGGCGAGCGGTTCGCGTCCGGAGTCCCCTGCGGGGTCTGTGGCCGCCTTCGGCAGGCGGCGCACTGCCGCGCAGCCGCATCGTGAGGCTCCTGCGCGCGATATCCATCGTCACACTCGCCCGCGCGATATCATCGCGCACCGTCGGCGCCTTTGCCGTCGGCTCCATCAATGAGCGAAGCCCTCGTCCACCGGTATTTCGACGCGCTCGCCCGCCTGGACGGCGAGGCGATGGCCGCCTGCTATCACCCGCAGGCGTCGTTCAGCGACCCGGTGTTCGCGGATCTGCGCGGCGAACGGGTGGGGTGGCGCTGGCGCATGCTCACCCGCGGGGCCCGCGACATGCATCTGGACTACGTCATTGTGTTCGGCGACGAGCGCAAGGCGCAGGTAGAGTGGAAGGCGCGCTATCGTTTCGCCGGCAGCGGCAAGGTGGTCCGCAACCAGGGCCTCTCCACGCTGGCGTTCTGGGACGGGCGCATCGTGCGGCAGGTCGACGAGTTCGATTTCTGGCGCTGGAGCCGATCGAGCCTGGGCTTGATCGGTATGCTGTTCGGCGGGCTCGGACCGGTGCGCAGCATGGTTCAGCGCAGGGCCGCCGAACAGCTCGACCGGTACATCGCACGCAGCCGGGACCCTGCGTCGTCGTGACCGGCCCCTGACGGACCACCGAGCGCCCAGCGGCGCTCTCTTGCACGGAATCCAAGCATGTCGCGTTTTTCTTCCGCCGCCGACTTCGACCACGCGATGCCAGCGCGCACCGGTGTGCTGCTGATTCAGCTCGGCACGCCCGACGCGCCGCAGGCGGGCGCCGTGCGCCGGTACCTGAAGGAGTTCCTATCCGATCCGCGGGTCGTCGAGATCCCGCGCCTGGTCTGGTGGCCGATCCTCAACGGGATCATCCTCAACACCAGGCCGCGCAAGTCGGCCGCGAAGTACGCGCAGATCTGGACCGAGAACGGCTCGCCGCTGGCGGTGTACACCGGGCGCCAGACCACGATGCTGCGCGGCTACCTCGGCGAGCGTGGGCTCGATCTGGAGGTGGCCTACGCGATGCGCTACGGTCGGCCTTCCATCGCGCAGGCGCTGCGCGAGATGCGCGAGCGCAACGTCACCCGGCTGCTGGTGCTTCCGCTGTACCCGCAGTACTCGGCGAGCACGACCGCCACCGGACTCGATGCGGTGTGGGCCGAGCTCTCCGGATGGCGCAATGTCCCCGAGGTGCGGACGGTGCGCAGCTTCCACGATTTCGCGCCATATATCGACGCGCTCGTCGAGCGGGTGCGCGCGTCCTGGATGGACGACGGTCCGCCGGATCGGCTGGTGATCAGCTTCCACGGCGTGCCCAGGCGCAGCCTGCTGCTCGGCGATCCCTACCACTGCGAGTGCCAGGTCACCGGCAGGCTGCTTGCCAGGCGGCTGGGCTTGGGGAGCGAGCAGTGCGTCGTCACCTTCCAGTCGAGGTTCGGCCGCGCCGAGTGGCTGCAGCCGTATACCGACCAGGTTCTGCGCGAACTCGGCAGCAAGAAGGTGGGGCGCGTCGACGTCGTGTGCCCCGGCTTCGTGTCCGACTGCCTGGAGACGCTCGAGGAGATCGCGATCGAGGGGCGCCAGACCTTCATCGAGGCGGGCGGCGGGGAGTTTCGCTACATTCCGTGCGTCAACGACCACCCGGCGTTCGTCGGCGCGATGGCGTCCCTGGTCCAGCAGCATGTCGGCGGCTGGCCGGTGCTGCGCGCCAGCCCGGAAGCGGCAGCCGAGGGCGACCAGGCGCTGCAGCAGCGCCGCCAGCGGGCAGTCGCGCTCGGCGCACCACGCTGACGCAGGCCCTGCACCGGTCGCGCCGGATCCATTGTTCCCCATTTCGGAACGGTGCCGGCCCGATGGCCGGACCGGGGCCTTGAATTCGTCCGGCTCGCCCCGATATCAACAGGGCTATTTTCGTAAGTCATTGATTTTCCTCAGAGGAGCCGATGCAATCCGACCGCCCGAACAGCGCAGGCGAGCAGCCGATTGACGCTACGAACGCCCAGCCGGGGCAGGAATACGAATCAAGCCCGTCCGCCGCGGATCAGCAGCCGGGGCAGCCCGGCGAAGCGCTGCCCGGCCAGGATCTGAGCCACGAGCTGCCGCAGATGCTCGTCGACGCCCAGGCCAAGGCATCCGAAAACTACGATCTCTACGTTCGGGCGCTCGCCGAGATGGAGAACGTTCGCAGACGCGCCCAGGACGATGTTTCCAAGGCCCACAAGTACGCTATCGAGAGCTTCGCCGAGAGCCTGCTGCCGGTGCGCGACAGCCTCGAGATGGCGCTGAAGGCCGATACCCCGACGATCGAGAGCATCCGAGAGGGGGTCGAGGCGACCCTGAAGCTGCTGGGGACGGTGTTCGAGAAGAACAAGCTGCTCGAGATCGACCCGGCCGGTGAGCGTTTCGACCCCAACCGCCATCAGGCGATCTCGATGGTGCCGGTCGGTGCGACCAACCCGCCGGTGACGGCCAATCACGTGGTCAGCGTGCTGCAGAAGGGCTACCTGATCAACGACCGTGTGCTGCGCCCGGCGCTGGTGACCGTGGCGCAGGGCTGACAATGACGCGCGAATCGTCGAATCCGGCACGCGGGACCGTTGCCGGCACCGCGAGCGCCGCTTGAATTCCGGCATCCGGCACGCATTTAGCGAATAACGAAGCAACCGACCATTCGGAACAAGGACTGAGGAAAAAGATGGGCAAGATCATCGGAATCGACCTGGGCACGACCAATTCATGCGTCGCGATCATGGAGGGCGGACAGCCCAAAGTGATCGAGAACTCTGAAGGCGGGCGCACTACCCCGTCGATCGTGGCGTACATGGAAGACGGCGAGATCCTGGTGGGCGCGCCGGCCAAGCGGCAGGCGGTGACCAACCCGCGCAACACGCTTTACGCGGTGAAGCGGCTGATCGGGCGCAAGTTCGCGGAGAAAGAGGTCCAGAAGGACATCGCGCTGATGCCCTACTCGATCGTCAAGGCGGACAACAGCGACGCCTGGATCGAGGTGCGCGGCAAGAAGCTGGCGCCCCCGCAGATCTCCGCCGAGGTCCTGCGCAAGATGAAGAAGACCGCCGAAGACTATCTCGGCGAGGAAGTCACCGAGGCGGTGATCACGGTGCCGGCCTACTTCAACGACAGCCAGCGCCAGGCGACCAAGGACGCCGGCCGGATCGCGGGCCTCGAGGTCAAGCGCATCATCAACGAGCCGACCGCGGCCGCGCTCGCGTTCGGACTGGACAAGGCGGCGGGCAAGGATCGCAAGATCGCGGTCTACGATCTCGGCGGCGGCACCTTCGACATCTCGATCATCGAGATCGCGGACGTGGACGGCGAGAAGCAGTTCGAGGTGCTTTCCACCAACGGTGACACCTTCCTGGGCGGCGAGGACTTCGACCAGCGGATCATCGACTACGTGATCGCCGAGTTCAAGAAGGACCAGGGCGTGGACCTGTCCAAGGACGTGCTCGCGCTGCAGCGCCTGAAGGAAGCCGCAGAGAAGGCCAAGATCGAGCTGTCGTCGTCGACGCAGACCGACCTGAACCTGCCCTACATCACGGCCGACGCTTCCGGGCCGAAGCACCTGAACATGAAGATCACGCGGGCCAAGCTCGAGTCGCTGGTCGACGAGCTGGTCGAGCGCACGATCGAGCCCTGCCGGCTCGCGATGAAGGACGCCGGCGTGAAGGCGTCCGAGATCGACGACGTGATCCTGGTCGGCGGCATGTCCCGCATGCCGAAGGTGCTGGCGAAGGTGCAGGAATTCTTCGGCAAGGAACCGCGCAGGGACGTCAACCCCGACGAGGCGGTGG
>JAHEDO010000151.1 GCA_024641185.1 Burkholderiaceae bacterium
CGGGAAGTCCTTGCAGGCGGGCAGCGCCTGGTATTCCTGCAGTTGGGCGTCCCACCAGTGCAGGTCGCGCTCGTGCAGTCGATTGCCCAGTTGCTCGCCGACGCGCTTCAGGCGCTCCTGGTACGGCAGTTCGAACCGCAGTCCCTTGTCGACGAGGGTCGGGAAGAGGTACCAGTCGGTGCGGGGAAACGGCCGCGTCATCAGCCCGTGCTCGCTGAACCAGTCGAGGCCGTGCACCTCGAGGCCGCCGGAGATCTCCGCGCTGGCCGCGCGGCACACCGCGTCCCAGATCGTCTCGCGCGAGTGTTCGACCGCGGTATCGAGAGAGAAGTCCCCGTGTTCGCCGGCCAGAGGCGACCCCGCCGCACCGTGGTTGATCGCGGCGTTGTACTGCTCGAGCAGGCCGACGCGGCGCGCGAGCTCGGTGGCGATGTCGGTGAAGTCGCGCGCCTGGCCGCGCGCCTCGACCGCCGGCTGGCGAAGCGCGAACCCTTCGCGCTCCCAGAACTGTTCGATGTACTTGGATCCGCCGATGCGAATCAGCTGCAGGCTCTCAAGGTCGACGCAGTCGGGCAGCAGGATGTCCGCCATGTGGTTGGTCTCGTCGCGCGTGTACGCGAACGCGACGACGAACGGAAAGCGCGCGATGCGCTCGACGAGCTTGTCGGTGTCCCAGAACGAGATCGCGGGATTGCTGCGATAGACGAACCACATCTCGGGCAGCGTGACCTTCGGCAGCCCCTTGGGCGTCTCGTCGAGGAACATCCACGAGAAGTGCGTCGGCCCCAGCGCCTGGCTCCACGGACCGTCGGCCGCCAGCGGCACCATGCTGCGGTAAGCATTGCGGATGTTGGGCTGATCGCTCCAGCGCCCGCTTTCGGTCGGATTGAACGGGAAGGACATGAACCCGTCCTCCCCGGGCCGAACGCTGAGCAGTCGTTCGTTCAACGGCCGGTTCAGCCTCACCGTGGTGCCGAGCGTGCCGCCCGGCACCTCGAGACCTCCGACCAGCGTCGCGAGCATCGTGCGCGCCCAGCAGCACTCGTAGCCGCCCCAGCCGTTGTTCACCGTCTTGCCCAGGCTGACCGCGACGGGCCGATACGGCAATGTGCGGCCCTCGATCTCGATCGTCGCGCCGACGCGCGCTTCCTCGAGAAACTCGTTGGCCACGCGCCGGATCGTCGCTGCCGGCACTTCGCAGACGCCCTGGGCCCAGTCCGGCGAGTACTGCGCGAGATGCGCGACGAACTTCGCGAACGCCGGCTCGCCGCGCAGGCTGCCGCTGGCAAGCTGCGCGTCGTCCGCGCCGATCTCGACCGCCTGCGCGTCGTAGCTGCCTTCGAGCGCGGGCGATACGCCCCCGGTGTCGAAGGGCACCGCGCGGGCCGCCGCCGTGTCCCAGACGAGCGGTTTTCGCGACTCGGGGTCGCGCAGGTAGAAGCCGTTCGGGCCGACGAGGTACGGCGACGACGTGTGGTCGCGCAGAAAGACCAGGTCCAGCCGGTCCCGCGCGGTCTCGTGCACCAGAACGTGCATCAGCGCGAACAGGAATGCCGCGTCCGTCTTCGGCTTGATCGGCACCCACTCGGCCGAACACGCGCCGGTCACCGACAGATGGGGCTCGACCTGCACCCGGCGCATGCCGCGCGCCCGCGCGTTGGCGTGGCGCCAGACGCCGACCACACCACCCGACGCCTCGACGTTGGCACCGCAGGACACCAGGTAATTGGTCAGCGGCGTGTCCGGCGACACGGTGAACGCACGATGCCAGAGTTCGCCGTACAGGTGCTCGGAGTGATAGCACTTGACGCCCTGCCCGGAGCCGAAGCCCATGTCCACCGGGCCCCAGGCAGCGAGGAAGGCCGGGAAGGTGCCCATGTAGGACTGCGGCGTGCCGCCGCCGCCGAAGCTCGCGGCGACCTTCGGATACCCGGAGGCGTCCAGCAGGCCCTCGGAGCGGATCACGGCGAGCCGCGCGGCGATCGTCTCGAGCGCCTCGTCCCAGGAGATGGGCGCGAAGCCCGGATCCTCGTGGCGTCCCTTGCGCGGATTGGTCCGCTTCATCGGCTGCGTGATCCGGTGCGGGTTGTACAGCTTCTGCACCAGCCCGAATGCCTTCACGCAGACTTTGCCGCCTCCCGGGTGCACCTGCGCGGCGCAGAAGTTGGGCTCGACTTCGGTCGCGACGCCGTTCTCGACCTTGACGGTCATCAGGTCGGGCCCGGCGACGCACTGATAGCAATAGCTGGGCACCCGCCGGGTGCCGCCGGTCGTGGCCATCGATGGATCGCCCGGCGTCGCCACGCTCGCCGCCCTTCAGCCCAGCCCCGCCTTGCGGGCCTTGGCCATCAGCCGCGCCTCGGTCGTCTTCACGTCCACCACGAAGCGGTTGTGCCGGCAGCGGCATATCGTGTCGATGCCGTCGCTTGCGCTCACCTCGAACGAGACCGCGCGACCTTCGACGGCCGAAACACGCGCCTCGATGCTGACCGTCATCCCGAGCAGCGTCGCCGCCAGATGATCGATCTCGACCCTGGTGCCGACCGAGTCCTCGCCCTCGTCGAGATGCTGCAGCAGCAGATCGCGACAGGTCATTTCGATGTCGCGCACGAGCATCGGTGTCGCGTAGACCCGGGCGGATTCGCCCATGAACCCGATCGTCCGTTCCCGGTCGACCAGGTACTCCCGACTGATGCTCGCTCCTGTTTGCAGGCTCGCCTTCATCGTCTCCCCCCGATTGACCCGGACCTCGACGCGGCCCGACCTATGACGGATTATCGTAAAGTGGTACTCTGATACCGAATTTGATCCTGGTCAACCATTTCGCACTGATGCCCGCCTCAACCGTCAGAATCCGCCCGGCAGATCGCGCCGACATCGGCGACATCATCGACATCGACGCCGAAGCGACCGGACTGCGCAAGGTCGACTACTGGCACGAGCTCTTCGCGCGCTACGGAAGCGCGCGCGGCCGGCAGCAGCGCTTCTTCCTGGTCGCCCTGCGCGGCGAGCGCATCGTCGGCTTCATCGTCGGCGAGACCCGCGACTGGGAGTTCGGCTCGCCGCCCTGCGGCTGGGTGTTCGGCATCAGCGTGCGCCGCACCGAGCGCGAGTCGGGCGTCGCGAGCCAGCTGCTCGCCGCGATCTGCGAGGACTTCAGGCGCACCGGCGTGACCAAGGTGCGCACCCTGCTCGCGCGCGACGACCACCTGGTGATGGCGTTCTTCCGCAGCCAGGACATGATGGCCGCGCCGTTCATCGCGCTCGAGCGGGACCTGACCGAATGACACAGGCGAATCCGGCGTGAGACTGCAGAAGAACACCAGCATCGCGCTGTGCAGCATCCTGGAGGCGGCCTCGGACCCGGCCCGTCAGGTGGTGGCCGCCGACGTCGCTGAGAAATACGGCGTGTCGGTTCACCACCTCGCGAAGGTCCTCCGGCAACTCGGCCGAGTCGGACTGCTCGAGTCGGCGCGAGGCGTCGGTGGCGGCTACCGGTTCGTCGGCAACGCCCGCCGCGTGACATTGCTCGACGTGGTTGAACTTTTCGAGGATGTCGGCGCGCGTCCGGCCGAGGGCGCGACGCGAGAGGCCAAGACCGATGAGGGCCGCGGCATCGCACGGGTGCTGGCCGAGATCGACGAGACCGCCAAGGCGGTGCTCGGGTCAATCACGATCGCGACGATGCTCAGGATCGTCGCGCGCGAGCGCGCGAGCCACGCACCACCGAGCTGACCGTGGTCGCGACGAACGCGAGCAGCGCGAGCGCGTTGCCGGCCGCGCCGGCGGCGCGCAGCCCTGGCAGGCCGGCGAGATCCGCACCGACGCGCAGCAGCAGTGTCACGTGCAGCAGCACCAGCGGCAGATAGAACACCGGGTGGTACGGCATCCGCACCCGCAGCACCGCGGGCAGGATCACCGGCGCGTGCCCGAGCACCATCGACATCACGAAACCGAGCAGCACGGCGTGCAGCGCGGCGTCGCGCACCATCGGCGCCGCCGCGCCGCCGGCCACGCCGAGCAGCAGCAGCGCGCCCACGGCGAGCCAGAGGTAGCCCAGCAGCAGGCAGCGGCCGATGTAGCCCGTCAGGCCCGGCTGCTTCGCGGTGCGCCGCGCGACGTCGTGCCTTCCCAGCCAGATCGCCAGCATCAGTGCGCCGATCGCGAAGACGGCCTCGCCCGCGGCCGGCGCGAACGCTGAGAGGCCCGCGCCGCCCGCGCACGCGGACAGTCCGACCAGGAACCCCCGCGTCGCGCGCGGGCTGCGCGGCGCGAAGCGCGACAGCTCCAGGCGTTCCGCCGCGATCGTCAGCACGAGAAATGCCTGCCAGGCGACGACGGCGCGCCCCGGGTCCGAAGACCCCAGCCACAGCAGCGCGCCGAGCGGCCAGCACGCGGCCGCGACCGCGAGAACCTGCGAGTGCAGCGCCGGCTGGCGCAGGTGCAGCCGCCACGACACCGCCACCAGTGCGGCACCGGCCGCAACCTGGCACAGTGCCGCGGCACCGGGCCAGATCGGCAGCCAGAGCGCCACCGCAGACAACGCCGCCAGTGCCGGCGCCAGATAGGCCCAGCGGCCGCCGTGCGCCACCGCCCGTTCCAGGCAGATCACCGTGCCGAGGAAGGCGCCGACCATCAGCGGTCCGTGCATCGCCAGGTGGCCGGGCTGCACCACCGGTATCGCGAGTCCGCTTCGCGCGAGGCCCGCGACGACGCCCAGCACGAGCGACAGCATCCCCGCGGCGAGCAGCGGAAAGCGATGCACCGCGACTCCGGGCGCGACGCCCGGAGCAGGGGCCGCCGTCGGCCTCACGGCTGCGACCAGCCGAAGAATCCCCGAGCGCCCTCGTCCATCATCTCGGGGCTCCAGGGCGGCTCCCAGACGAGTTCGACGCTGATTTCCTCGGCCTCGGGCAGCGCCATGCCGATCGCCGCGCGCGCGTCGGCGACGATCGACTCGCCGACCGGACACCCCGGCGAGGTCATCGTCATCTGAACCGCGACCCGTTGCGGCTCGGCGTCGATCAGGTAGACGAGCCCGAGCTCGACGATGTTCATCCCGAGCTCGGGGTCGACGACCACCCGCAGCGCGTCCTCCACGACCTGCGCCATGGACCCGGTTGCTACCAGTTGCTGTGCCATGCGATCAGTCTCGTCGACAACGGTCGACCGTGCCTTTGATCGCGATCAATCATCGGCGGCCGGGCCGCGCGCCGCTCGGTGCCTGTTGCCTCCGGTGACTGAACCCCGGCCCGCCCGAGGCGCCGCCGACGCGTCGCGAACCAGTCGATCTCACGCCACCACGAGCACATCGGTGCGCAACTGCTGCACCAGGTTCTGGACCACGCTGCCCACGACCAGCTCTTCCCAGTGGGGACCCGCGTGCTTTCCGAGCACCACCAGCCCCGCGGCGAACTCGCCGGCGGCCTTCAGCACGGCCGGGACCGGGTGCCCGTGGACCAGTTCGCGGCGGACCTTGCGCCTGCCGCCGGCGATGACCGCTTTGCAGTGCGCCTCGAGTCGCGCAGCAGCGGCCTCGCGCTCTTCGCCCCGATACAGGCGCAGCGCATCGATCGGTGTGCCGACCAGTTCGAGCGCCGATTCGAACTCCCCCCGGAACGCGTGCACCAGCGCCACCGACGCCTTCGGGAGCATTTCCAGCGCAACCTGAGAGACATGCCGTGACCGCTCCGACAGGTCGGTGGCCACCAGCACCCGCCGGTACGGGTCCTTGACCGGGCCACGCACCATCAGCACGGGCACCAGCGAATTCCGGAGCACCTTGAGAGCGGTGCCGCCGACCGAACTCAGACGCAGGCCGCCTGCGCCGCGCGCCGCAAGCACGACGAGATCGGCTTCGCGTGCGGTGGCGAACGCGGCGATCTCGTCGGCAGGCGTGCCCGGAACGACGTGGCACTGCGCATGCACCCGGAAGCGCCTGGCCAGTTCGCTGGCGCGCTTCTCGAGCCTTTCACGATCACGCTCCACCGACGGCGTGTTGCCGTCGCCGAAATAGGCGCTGAACATTCCCGTGCCCTGCGACCATCGGCCGTGCGACGGCACGTAAAGGATGTGCAGGCTCGCGTGGTGCGCGCGGGCGAGCTGGGCGGCGCGCGCAAGTGCGCTTTCCGCGGACGGCGAGAAATCGGTGGCGGCGAGAATCGTTTTCATCATTTCGAGGTTACCAGGCGCAGACGAAGGCCGACGGGCCGGATCGCCCGGCGATCGGACTCGCCGCAGGTCCTCGCCTGTCGATTCAATCATGGTCGGCCGAACACCCACTGCCGGTCAAGCGCTGCCCGTGACGGCTCCGTTCACCCGCCGGCAACCAGCACCGCGCCGGGCAGGTGCTGGAGGACGTCGGCAAGCCTGAGCCCAGCGCCGTCGCACCGCCATCTGGCGCCGGTCAGCGCATCGGTCAGTTCGCCGTGCGAACCGACTGTCTCGCCCAGACGCACCTCCGTGTCCTCCCAGACGTCACCGGCCGGCAGCCTTCCGACGGAGCCCAGCAGCCCGGCGAACAGGCGCCCGGCGATGACCACCATCATCGAGTCGCCGGCATGGCGCGCGAACGCGACCACGTGCTGCGCCCGCGCGCCGACCACTTCCAGCGGGCGATAGTCGCCTGCACGCAGCAGATCGGTCGAACGGGACCGCAGCGACAGCAGTCGCCAGATCACGAACAGCTTGGCCCGGGGGTCGCTCGGGTCCTGCGCGAGTTCGCGCGCGACCTGCAGCGGGCCGTCGCGGTCGACGCGCGCCTGCAGTTCCGCGAGGAGGGCCGCGCGCAGCGCGTAGTCCACCGGGCGCCGGTTATCCGGATCGACCAGGCTCAGGTCGAAGAGCTCGTCGCCCTGGTAGAGGTCCGGCAGCCCCGGGGAGCTGTAACGCAGCACCGCGCAGGACAGACTGTTCAACGCACCGAACCAGCTGAAGAACGACGCCTGTTCGCGCAGATCGGCGAGAAAGGCGTTGTTCGGTGTGTCCATCAGCAGCGCGCCGACGAACTCGGACAGCGCCTGCTCGTAGCGTTCGTCGTGGCTGATCCAGCTCGTGCGCTGCTTCGACTCGCGCGCCGCCTTCAGCATGTACGCGTCGATCCGGCACCGGTAGTCCTCCAGCGCGTCGCCCCCCACTGCACCGTCCGGGAAGGTGCCCAGCAGCGTCTGGTACAGCAGATACTCGTCGTTGCGCGAGGGCGCCGGCTCGCCGCCGACGGTGCGTCGCTTGCTGCGGTTGAACATCCGCCAGCGCCGCAGGAGCAGGCGCCACGCGGCGGGCGCTTCGCTGATCACGTTGATGCGCTGGCGCACGTCCTCCGAACGCTTGTTGTCGTGGGTGGAGCCGGCCAGCATGGTGTCCGGCCAGGTCAGCGCGCGATCGCTGCTCGCTCCGTGAAACGCGCTCACGCTGATCCCGAAGGCCTCTGGGTCGGCGCCGACGTCGTTGAGCGAGACCAGCCGGTTGAACACGTAGCAGGCGGTGTCCTCGACCCCCTTGGCCGTCACCGGCGAGGTGAACTGCTGGAACCGCATCGCGAATCGCCACACGCGCGCAGCGAGTTC
>JAHEDO010000152.1 GCA_024641185.1 Burkholderiaceae bacterium
AGTCTTGGCCACGCTTGCATTCACAGTCTTGGCCACACTCGCGTTGTGCGTCACCGCATTGCTGGCGCCGCTCGCCCAGGCGCAGCAGGTGCTCCGCGTGTCGGCAATACCCGATGAGTCACCCACCGAACTGCAGCGCAAGTTCAAGCCGCTCGGCGACTACCTGGCCGAAAAGATCGGCATGAAAGTGGAGTTCATTCCGGTCACCGATTACGCGGCCTCGGTCGAGGCGCTGGTCAACAACAAGCTCGACATGGTGTGGTTCGGCGGTTTCACTTTCGTGCAGGCGAAGATCCGCTCCAATGACGGCGTCATTCCTCTGGTGCAGCGGGCCGAAGACGAGCAGTTCAAGTCGGTGTTCATCACCCGCGCCGACTCCGGGATCAGCAAGCTGGAGGACCTCAAGGGCAAGACCTTCAGCTTCGGTTCCCCGTCGTCGACGTCCGGACACCTGATGCCGCGCTCGTTCCTGTTGCAGGCGAAGGTCGACCCCGACAAGGACATGCGGGTCTCCTTTTCGGGAGCCCACGACGCGACCGCGCTCGCGGTGGCCGGCGGCAAGGTGCAGGCCGGCGCGCTGAACATTTCGGTCTGGAACAAGATGGTCGCCGAGAAGCGGGTGGACCCCGCCACCCTGCGGGTGTTCTACACCACGCCGGGTTACTACGATTACAACTGGACGGTGCGCAAGGACATGGCACCGGCGCTGCGACAGAAGCTGCTCGACGCGTTCCTCGCGCTCGATCCGAGCGATCCCAAAGCCAAGGCGATCCTCGACCTGCAGCGTGCGTCGCGTTTCATTCCGACGCGTGCGGAGAACTACGCCGCGATCGAGGCTGCGGCACGCAACGCCGGACTGCTCAAGTGACGAGTCGGGCGAGCCAGGGTCCCGAGCAGGACCGCGGCGAGCCCGACGGGGCAGGATCGGTCGGCGCGGATGGCGCCGGCGCGGCGCTCGGATTCCGACTGGATCGCGTGTCGGTGAACTTCGGCGGGGCACGCCGCGCGTTGTCCGACGTGTCGCTCGAGATTCGCCCCGGCGAGCAGGTCGCGCTGATCGGCCCGAGCGGGGCCGGCAAGACGACCGCGCTGTCGGTGCTCGGAGCGGCGCTGCGCGCCGACGAAGGCGGCGTGAGCATCGACGGCCAGGATCCCTGGAAACTCTCGGGCCCGGCGCTCAGGGCCTTGCGCACGCGGCTTTTCATCGCCCCTCAGACACCCCCTCTGCCGGCGCGCCAGCGGGTCGTGACCGCGGTGCTCGCCGGACGCCTGCCGCACTGGTCGCTGGCGCAGGCGCTGCGCTCGCTCGCGCTTCCATCCGACCCGGAGTCGGCCCGCCAGGCGCTCGCCCGCTTCTCGCTGCAGGACAAACTCTGGGCGCGCGTCGATCGGCTCTCGGGAGGAGAGCGACAGCGGGTGAGCCTGGCGCGCGCGCTTGTCTCCGGGGCCGCGGCATTCCTGATCGACGAGCCGCTGTCGGCGCTCGACCCCACGCTCGCGCTGCAGACGCTCGACGTCCTGGCGCAGACCGCGCGCGATCGGGGCGCGACGCTGATATGCAGTCTTCACCAGGTCGACCTCGCGCTGGACCGCTTCCCTCGAGTGATCGGCCTGCGCGACGGCAACATCGTATTCGACCGGGCGCCCGCGAAGGTCTCCGGTGACGACATCTCCCGGCTCTACTACAACCGCGACACCGGACCGGTGTCGGGCACGGAATGGACGCTGGAGACCGGCGCTGCGCGGAGTCCGGGGCGACCGAGCCGGTGCTTCTGACGCGCGCCGCAAGCATCGGAAGATCGGCTTCATGCCCACCGACCCCCGCTCGCCGATGCGCGAGGATGCCCGACTGCGCGACCCGGCCTGGCACATGCGACTCACGCTGGCCGCGCTCGCGGCCCTGCTGCTCTGGCCGATGCTGGTGGCGAGCGAATTCAAGCCATGGCAGTTGCTCGACGCACACTCTCTGGCGGCCAGCGGCCGCTTCCTCGCGAGCTTCGTGCCGCCGGCGCTCGACCGCGAATTCCTCGTGCTGGTCGCGCAGTCCGCCTGGATCACCGTCGCGATCGCGACCGCGGGGCTCACGCTGGGCTGGCTGGGCGCGGTGCCGCTGACGCTGCTGGGCACGGCACGGCTGTCTCAGTCCTCGGTCGGGCGTCCGATGCGCCCGCTGCCCGCACTCGGACGCCAGGCGGTCCGCTGGCTGCTGATCTTCCTGCGCAGCGTGCCCGAGCTTGTCTGGGCCCTGCTCTTCGTGCGCGTGGTGGGGCTCGGCCCGACGGCGGGCGTGCTCGCGATCGCGCTCACCTATACCGGCATGCTCGGCAAGGTCTATTCCGAGGTGCTCGAGTCGACGGAAGCAGGGCCCAGCGAGGCGCTGCTGCGCAACGGCAGTTCTCGGCTCGGCGCGTTCTTCTACGGCGCCCTGCCGCAGGCCGCCCCCGAACTGACGTCGTACACGATCTTCCGATGGGAGTGCGCGGTCCGCTCCTCGGTCATCATGGGGTTCGTCGGCGGCGGCGGGCTGGGCCAGCAGATGGACATGTCGATGAAGATGCTCGCCGGCGGCGAGGTCGCCACGATGCTGATCGTGTTCATGATGCTGGTGGCACTCGCCGACCGCGTCAGCCGCCTGCTGCGCGACCGACTGGCCTGAGCCCCGATGAACCGCGAACGCCCGACGCTGAACACCGACGCCACCGGCGGGGTCGCCCCGCCTGGGACGTCGCGCCGCAGCGCGATGCTGGTGCTGCTGGGCGCACTGGTGCTGATCGTCGCGAGCTTCGCGACGCTGGACCTGAAGTGGGCCGACTTTCTCGCACCCGACGCGACCGCGAAGATGACCGAGTTTCTGGGCGGCTTCTTCCCCCCGGAGGCCTCGCCGGGCTTTCTTGCGAAGCTCGGAGTGGCGTCGCTGGAGACGCTCGCGATGTCCGCGCTCGGCACGCTGATCGCGGTGGTGATCTCGCTGGCCCTGGCGCTGCCGGCCTCGCTGGCGCCAGGCACCGCTCGAGCGTCCGTGATCCGCGGGGCCACGCGACTGTTGCTGAACGCGCTGCGATCGATCCCGGAACTGGTCTGGGCGGCGCTGTGGGTGATCGCCGCGGGGCTCGGCCCGTTTCCCGGCACGCTCGCGCTGGCCGCGCACACGGTGGGCGTGCTCGGGCGCCTGTTCGCGGACACGCTGGAGAACCTGCCTCCCGCGCCGGCAAGGGCGTTGCGCGAGAACGGCGTACCTGCGACCGCCGCGTTCCTGTACGCAACGCTCCCGCAGGCGCTGCCCCAGCTGATGTCCTACTCGCTGTACCGATGGGAGAACAACATCCGCGCCGCGAGCATCCTCGGTGTGGTCGGAGCCGGAGGGCTGGGACAGATGCTGTACTTTCACCTGAGCCTGTTCCAGATGCGCGAGGCGGCCAGCGTCGTTCTGGCGATGCTCGCGATCGTGGCGCTGGTCGACACGCTGAGCTTCTTCGCCCGCCGACAGCTGACTGACTGAGGCGGCCACGCAGGCACATCGCCTCCCGAGAAAATGACCACTGATCTCGCACGGACACCGATCCTCAGGATTCGCGGCTTGGGCAAACGCTACGGCAATCGCTGGGTGCTGCGCGGGGTGGACCTGGACATCGACACCGGTGAGCTGGTCGCCCTGCTCGGAGAGTCGGGTGCCGGCAAGTCGACGCTGCTCAACCTGATCGCGGGTCTGGAAGCGCCCGACGAAGGCGAGATCACGCTCGCCGGCGCACCGATCCACGCGCTCGATGCGGATGCGTCGGCGCGGGTGCGCAGACGCACCCTCGGCTTCGTGTTCCAGGCGTTTCACCTGATCGCGCACCTGAGCGTCGCGCACAACGTCGCGATCCCGTTGCTGCTCAACGGGGTCGAGCAGGCCGACGCGCTTCGGCGCGCGCAGGATCTGCTGGCGCGTGTCGGCCTCGGCGCTCGCGCGGCGAGCCGCCCCAGCGAACTGTCGGGCGGCGAGCAGCAGCGGGTGGCGCTCGCGCGGGCCCTGGTCCACCAGCCTGCGGTGCTGCTCGCCGACGAGCCGACGGGCAACCTCGATCCGGCCACCGCGGACATCGCGCTCGGTCTGCTCGCCGAGCAGGTGCGCGAACGCGGCGCGGCGCTGCTGATGGTCACGCACTCGGAACACGCTGCGGCGATCGCGGGTCACCGCTACCGGCTCGGCCCCGAAGGGCTCGCGAGCGCCTGAGCGCAATCGCGCCGCATCGGCCTCCCGTGCACGCAGCCGCGCGTCCTTCACCTGCCGTCCCTTGCCGGTCGCCCTACCCCCACGGCAGCTTGCGATGCTCGCGCGACTGACCCTTCTCGGCTGGCTCTGGACCGGCCAATGGCGAGCCCACCCGGGGCGGGCCGTCACCGCCGTGCTCGCGATCGCGATCGGCGTGGCGCTCGCGCTGGCCATCCACCTGGTGAACCGTTCGGCACTCGATGAGTTCGGCGCCGCGATCGCTGTGGTCAACGGTGACGCGCAGGCACAGCTGAAGGCCGCCGCGGGCGGCTTCGACGAGGCCCTGTACCCGGGAATCGCGCAGGACCGCCGGATCCAGGCGGCCAGCCCGGTCGTCGAGGCCGAGGTCGTCGTGCTGAGCCCGCCGCCGGACCCCGGCGCCCGCGCGGCGACCCTGCGAGTGATCGGCCTGGACGTGATGCGCGCGGCGATGGTCACGCCTTCGCTGATACCGGCAGCCGGAACGGTCGCCGGAAAAGACCCCGCATCCGGTTCGGCGTCGACGCTCTTCGCCGACGACGCGATCTTCCTCTCGACGGCCGCGCTGCAGGCGCTCGGACTGCGGGTCGGCGATCGGGTCCGGGTACAGGCGGGGCCGCAGGCGGCCGATCTTCGCGTGATGGGCACGCTGCCGGGAGCTGCCGGCGGCCAGCGCCTCGCGGTGATGGACATCGGCGCGGCGCAGTGGCGGCTCGGGTGGCTCGGGCGCCTGTCGCGGATCGATCTGCGGCTGGCGCCCGGCGTGGACCCCACTGCGCTCGCGAAGGCGCTCGAAGCAGTGCTGCCACCCGACGTGCGCTTCGCGGCAACCGACAGCTCGCGCCAGCGGATGTCGAACCTGTCGCGCGCGTACCGGGTCAACCTGAACGTGCTGGCGCTGGTCGCGTTGTTCACCGGGGGGTTCATCGTCTACGCGACGATGGCGCTGGCGGTCGTGCGGCAATTGCCCGAACTCGCGCTGCTGGGCGTACTCGGCGCGTCGCGACGGTGGCTCGGCGCCGAGGTGCTCGGACAGGGCGCCGCGCTCGGAACCGTCGGTGCGGCGATCGGCGTGCTGGCAGGGTTTGGCCTGGCCGCCGCGATGCTTGCGCTCGTGGGCGGCGATCTAGGTGGCGGCTACTTCCAGGGTTCGCGGCCAGCGCTGTCGCTCGACGCGCCGGCGGTCGCGCTGTTCGCCGCACTGGGCGTCGCGGTCGGCCTGGCAGGCAGCGTCATCCCCGCGTGGTCCTTGCGCGCGCTCGCGCCGGCGCGGGCGCTGCGCTCGGGGGTGGTCGAATCCACGATGCGCCGCCGTCACGGCGCACTGTGGTCGGGCCTGCTGTTCGCGCTCGGCGCCGCGCTGCTCGCCGCACCGCCGGTGGCCGGATTGCCGCTGCCCGCGTACCTCGCAATTCTGGTCTGGCTGCTGGCCGGCATCGTCTTCGTCCCGCTGGTGACGCGCGCGCTCGGCGCGAGCCTCGCGCGAACCGGCCGACTCGTCTGGACACGACCTTCGCTGTGGCTCGCGGTGCATCGCATCGACGGGGCGCCAGGGAGCGCAGCCGCCGCGCTGTCGGGCGTCGTGGCCAGCGTCGCGCTGGCCAGCGCGATGGCGATCATGGTCCACAGCTTTCGGGATTCGGTCGAGCATTGGCTCGACACCGTCCTGCCCGCCGATCTTTACGGTCGCGCGCCATCGGGCGCCGCCGAGGGTGGCCTGACCCGCGACGCGCAGCGCGCGCTCGCGTCGCTTCCCGGTGTGGCCCGCGCCGATTTCATGCGCGCGGTCGATCTGGTGCTCGATCCGGCGCGACCCCCGGTGGTGCTGCTCGCCCGCGAACTCGACCCCGCGCGCGTCGCACGGCAACTGCCCGTCACCGGCGAGGTGCTCCCCGCGCCCGCGGGCACGATCCCCATCTATGTCAGCGAGGCGATGGTCGATCTGTACGGCTTCGCGCCGGGCAAACGCGTCACGCTGCCGATCCCCGCGAAAGCGCTCGGCAGGCAGGGTGAAGATCCCTCCACGTCGTTTTTCGTCGCCGCGGTCTGGCGCGACTACGCGCGACAGCACGGCGCGATCTCGATCGCCCTCGCCGACTGGCGCCGGATCAGCGGCGACGCGAGCGCGAACAATGCCGGCCTGTGGCTCGCCCCGGGCGCCGAGCCCGAGACGGTGGTCGCGCAGATCCGGGCGCGCCTGCCCGCGCTCGCCGCGACCGAATTCAGCAGCGCGCGCGAGATCCGGCAGCTGTCGCTGCGAATCTTCGACCGGAGCTTCGCGCTGACTTACGTGCTCGAAGGCGTCGCGATCGTCGTCGGTTTGTTCGGCGTGATGGCGACTTATGCGGGCGAGGCGCTCGCGCGCGCGCGCGAATTCGGGATGCTGCGTCACCTGGGCGTGACCCGCGCGGGGATCGCGCAGATGTTCGCGCTCGAATCCGCGATCCTGATCGTCACTGGCGTGGCCTGGGGCGCGGGCCTCGGCGTGCTGATCGCGATGGTGCTGATTCATCGGGTGAATCCGCAGTCGTTCCACTGGACGATGGACGTCGCCTGGCCGACCGGCCTTCTCGCCGGCAGCGCGGCCGCGCTGATCGGTCTCGGCATCCTGTCCGCGGTGCTCGCGAGCCGCAGCGCCACCGGCGCAGCGCCGGTGCGTGCGGTGAGGGAGGACTGGTGAAGCGCCGCGACTGGTTGCGCCTGCTCGGACGCGGCGGACTCGCCGGCGCTGCGGGCGCTGCGCTCGCAGGCCGCGCCGTGTCAGCGGAATCGGCGCAATCTCCCGCCGGAGCGCCAGCCGGCACCGCTGCGACGCCCGACACCGCTGCGACAGGTGGCGCCGACGCGCACGGCGGGCCCTCGCACGATCTCGATCGCCGCTACTCCGAGGTCACCCCGGCGCGTTCCCTGCATTTTCCACGCGACTTCGGCGCGCATCCCCGGTACCGGACCGAGTGGTGGTACATCACAGGGTGGCTGGCATGGGGCGAGCGCGCGGTGGGCGTACAGATCACCTTCTTCCGCTCGCGCACGGCGCACGACGATCGCAATCCGAGCCGCTTCGCGCCGCACCAGCTGATCCTCGCACACGCGGCGCTGGCGGTCGCCGGAGAGTCGCGACTCAGGCATGACCAGCGGGCGGCGCGCGCCGGCTTCGGACTCGCGGGCGCCGACGAACGGGACACCGCGGTGACGGTGGACGGCTGGCGTCTCGCGCGCAACGAAGACGACCGCTATCTGGCGAAGATCGACGCGCGGGACTTCGCGGTCGAACTCGCGTTCACGCCCCACGGTGCGCCGTTTCCTCAGGGC
>JAHEDO010000153.1 GCA_024641185.1 Burkholderiaceae bacterium
CGCGGCGCGCCCGCTGCGCGAGGTGCCGCGTCCACCAGCCGGTGCCGCAGGCAATCTCCAGCACCGTGCGATCGTCGAACTCGGCGGGGATCGTCCGCTCGAGGCGGCGCAGATCGGGCTGGCGTTCGGGCTTGTCGTAGATGCGTTCGTATTCGCGCGCGCGGGCGGCGTAGTAGGCCTGCAGCGATGCGTCGGCGGGTGGCATGCGCCGCAGTATCGCACCGCCCAACAGTCGGCGGGCGAGTGCCGCGCGGCCGCCGGCGGCACGCAAAGGCACTATCCTTGCAACCAATGGCTTCGCACACCGTCCAACCGGTCTCCCGGCCGTGAGTTCCCGCCTGCCCTCGCGCCTGCTGACGGCCGCGATGCTGCTGTCCCGGCTCGGCAGCGCGCGCGGGCGTCGCCGGCCGCAGACGCTTCGCCGCATCCTGGTGGCCCACCATCTGCTGCTCGGCGACACGCTGATGCTCACGCCGCTGCTCGCGAAGCTGCGGGCCGGCCATCCGGACAGCGAAATCGTGCTGACACTCCCCGTGGCCTGCATGCCGCTGTACGCCGGGCGGCCTTACGGTGTGACGCCGGTGGCCTACGACCCGCGCGACGCCGGCACCATCCGGCGCATTGCGCGGCGCTGGCCGGACGGGTTCGACCTGGCGGTGGTGCCCGGCGACAACCGATGGGCCTGGCTGGCGCGCGCGCTCGGCGCGCGCTGGGTCGTCGCCCACGCGGGCGACCGGCCGGCCTGGAAGAGCTGGATGGTCGACGAGGCGATCGCCTATCGGGCCGCGGCGGCGGCGTGGGGCGACATGGTCGCCGACCTCGCCGACGGGCCGATGCCCGCGGCCTATCGGACGGCCGACTGGCCCGCGCCGACGGCGCGCGACTTCGATCGCCCCGAGGGTCCGTATGCGGTGCTCCATGTGGGGGCGAGCAGCCCACTGAAGTTCTGGCCCGCAGGGAACTGGCGCGCGCTCGCCGCCCACCTCTCGGCCCGCGGGATCGCGCCGGTCTGGAGCGGCGGGCGCGGCGAGGAGCGGATCGTCCGGGAAATCGACCCGGACGGGCGCTACCGCAGTTACGCCGGCACGCTCGACCTCGCGCAACTCTGGCGGCTGTTCGGCGCCGCGGCGCTCGCAGTGTCGCCCGACACCGGCGTGGCACATCTCGGGCGCCTGGTGGGCGTGCCGACACTGACGCTGTTCGGCCCGGGCTCGGCAGTGATCTGCGGCAAGGGCGAGTTCTGGCGCGACGCACCGTATCTCGCGGTCACGATCGATCCGTTCCAGTGCCGCGACCAGACGGTGCTGTTTCGGCGCGACATCGCCTGGGTAAGGCGCTGCGGAAGAGGCGTGGACCAGTGCGCGCAGCCGCGCTGCATGCAGGCGCTGTTGCCGGAACTGGTGCTCGCGCACGTCGACACGCTGCTGGCAGAGGCGACAGGCCGGTGAATTCGCGGCGGACGGCGATCCTGCTCGGCAAGGGACTCGAAGGCCTGGCCGACGGCTGCCGCGAGCGCGCCGTCACGGTGGCGACGACTGTCGACGTACCGCTGCACGACGCGGCGTTCTGCCTGGTCGACTACTTCGCCTGGCTGCGCAGGCCGATGGCGCTGCGAGCGCTGAAACGGCGTGCCAACCTCGCCGGCGTGCCGGTGATCGGCTGGAACCGGGACGCGCCCTGGCACAAGGGGGCCAAGGCCTGGCGCATCGCATTGGGCCGGATGCTGGAACTGCTCGACGTGTATGCGACGCACTCGCTTCAGGACGCCGAGCGGTTCCCGGGCCGGCGCCTGTTCCTGCCCAACGCCGCGTGGACGCAGCGCTACCACCTGCGGGGCCGAAGCCTTGCCGACCTGACGGATCCGGCCGGCTACCGCTGGGATGTCAGCTTCGTGGGCAACCTCGACGACCGCCGCTACCCGGAGCATCGCGCACGCGCGGCGGCATTGGGCACGCTTGCCGGGCACCTGCAGCGAGACGGCGTCTCGGTGCTGCTGCAGGACGCCCGCGAACTCGACGCGGCAGCGCAAGTCGAGATCATCCAGCGCAGCCGCATCAACCTGAGCCTGGGGGCGGCCTGTGACCTGCCGGGCCTGCGCAGCGCCGGCCTGCCCGAACGCTGTTTCGGGATCCCCGCCTGCGGCGGTTTCCTGCTGTCGGACCGGCGCGAGCACGCGGCGCTCAGCTTCACGCCGGGGGTCGACTGGACCGACTTCGCCGACCCGCAGGACGCGCTGCTGCAGATCCGGCGCTGGCTCGGTGACTTCGTCGCGCTGCGTGGCATCGCCGAAGCCGGTCACCGCACAGTGCAGCGCGAACACACCTATGCGCATCGTGTCGACGCGTTGCTGGCCGTGGCGCAGGAATGGCGGACGGCCCGAGCCCCGACGCAGCAGGATGCGGTGCTCGAAACTCCGACGCAATCCCGATGAGCCATCACGAGTTGCCCCCCGAACAGCAGACCTCCGCCGCCTGGTACGGCCCTCGCATCGCCGCGCGCGAAGACTGGCTGGTGCGTCTGGACCCGACGGACCTGGCCGAGATCGCGTCCGCGCTTCAGTGGTGGGCGCGCCACGAGACCGGTCCCGCGCCGCTGCGCGCCGAGGACTTCCCGCTTCCCGGGCTGTCCGCGAAGCTCCTGGCGCTGCGCAGCGAACTGCTCGATGGCCGCGGGTTCGCGGTGCTGCGCGGCCTGCCGGTCGATCGCTGGCCGCAGCGCGACGCCGCGCTCGCATTCATCGGCATCGGTGCACACCTGGGCAACGCGCGCTCGCAGAACGCCGCTGGCCACCTGCTGGGCCATGTCCGCGACCTCGGGCTGAGCAGCAAGGATCCGTCGGTGCGCATCTACCAGACCAGTGAGCGCCAGACCTTCCACACCGACTCCTGCGACGTCGTCGGCCTGCTCTGCCTGCGCAGCGCGCGCCACGGCGGCGATTCGCTGCTGGTGAGCTCGGTGACGATCTACAACGAGATGCGCCGGCGCCGGCCGGACCTCGCGCGGCTGTTGTTCGATCCGATTGCCACCGACCGTCGCGGCGAGGTGCCCGAGGGCATGAAGCCGTTCTTCGAGGTCCCGGTGTTCAATTGGTACGCGGGGCGGCTCACCACCATCTACCACCGCGCCTACATCGACAGCGCGCAGCGATTCGAGGACGCGCCGCGGCTGACCCCGGCGCATGTCGAGGCGCTCGATCTGTTCGACGCGCTCGCCGAGGACCCGACGCTGCACATGAAGATCGCGTTCCAGCCCGGCGACATGCAGTTCGTGCACAACCACACATTGCTTCACGACCGGACCGCGTTCGAGAACTGGCCCGAACCCGGGCGCGACCGCCACCTGCTGCGGCTGTGGCTCGCCTGTCATGGCGCGCGTCCGCTGCCGCCGGTGTTCGCGCAGCGCTACGGCAGCGTGCAGATCGGGGATCGCGGTGGGATCGTGCTGCGCGACACCGCGTTTCGCGTGCCGATCGACGCTTAGAACGAATCGCGGCGTCGCGCCAATCGCCGGCGTCGCGCCAATCGCGGGCGTCGCGCCAATCGCCGGCGTCGGGCGCATCGCCGGGGCCGCAGCGGTCAAGAGCGTTCCAGGATTCGGAACACGGTCGGTTCGCGGCTCGATACGGCGCCTTGCCAGCGCCCGGGCACTGGAGCAGACTCCGCGAAAGCCGATCAGGGCCGCCCGACGAGAGGCGGACCGACCATCACAGGAGGCGGGTCATGTCGATCGAAACACGTACCGTGTTTGCCGCGTTCGCCATTGCGGCGGCCATTGCGCCGGCGCAGCAGGCGCTCGCGCAGGGCGCGCCCGTCGAACTCCGCTACGCTTCGAGCGCCCCGCCCAAGACCGTGTGGGCGATGCAGGTCGATCGTTTCGCCGCGAACGTCGCCGAGCTCAGCAAGGGCTCACTGAAGATCAGCGCCTTCATCAACTCGCAGCTGGGCAGCGAACAGGACACGATCCAGCAGGTCGCGCGCGGGCGCATCGACATGGGCGGTTACTCGGTGACCGCCGGCTCGCTGATCGTGCCCGAGATCTCGCTGCTGAACCTGCCCTTCCTGTTCAAGGACACCGCCGAGCAGGACTGCGTGCTCGACAAGCACCTGACCAAGATGACCGCCGATCTCTTCGCGAAGAAGGGTGTGCAGTTCCTCGACTGGAACCACGTCGGCATCACGAACCTGATCGGGAAGAAGGCGTTCGTCAGTCCGGACGAGCTGAAGGGGCTGAAAGCGCGTGCGCAGCCGACCAAGATCGGTCCCTACCTGTGGACGACGTTCGGCGCCAACCCGAATCCGCTGCCGGTCACCGAATGGAACTCGGCGCACCAGACCGGCCTGGTCGACGTCGCGGACGCGCCGATGACCTTCTACGTGTTCTCGGGGCTGAACAAGGTCGCCCCCGTGCTGACGATGACCCGGCACCTCGATCAGGGCGGTGTCTCGGTGATGAACAAGGCGGTCTACGACAAGCTCTCGCCCGAGGCGCGCAAGGTGATCGAGGAGGCGGGTGTAAAGGCGCCCGGCGCCATGCTGCGCAAGGAGGTCCGCGAGTTCGAACTCAAGCTGAGCGCGCTGCACAAATCGCAGGGCGGCACGATCGTCGAACTCACGCCCGAGCAGCGGGATGTCTGGCGCAAGGGCATGGAGGCATCGTGGACCAAGGCGGTTGCGGCGGTCGGCGGCGAGTCGAACGCGTACTGGAAGGCGATCCAGGAAGGGATCAAGGACTGCTCCAAGTGAGCGCGCCGCGCGCGCGCTGACGGGCGTGCCGCTGAAACCACGGTCGTGATTCCGCGCGCCGCATGACGGATACCAACGAGGTTCCGGAGCCGATCCACGCCGTGCTGCGGACCTGGCACCGGATCGAGTGCCTGGTCGCCGTCGCCTGCTTCGGCTTCATCGCGGCCATTCTGCTGACCGACGTGCTGGGCCGTGAACTCGTGGGGCCGGTGCTGCGCGCGCTGGGCTTCGAGCCGGGCCCGATGGGTGTCTTCGCGTCGCAGAAACTGTCGGTGTTCGCGCTGGTGATCGGCAGCTTCGCGGGCATCGGCATCGCCACCGCCACCGGCAGCCACCTCGTTCCGCGGGTGGGGCACGCGTGGGTGCCCGCCAGCTGGGGTCCGACGATGGACAGGCTCGCCGACGCATTGACCGGCGCGGTGCTGGTGGGCATCGCCTGGTACGGCTGGGTCTTCGTGATGTCGTCGCGGATGACCGATCTGCGCGCGCCGGTGCTCGACTGGCCGGTCTGGCCGATCCAGCTCGCGATCCCGCTGGGCTTCGTGTCGGCGGCGGGACGCTACTTCCTCTACGCGGCCTGGCCCACGGCCAAGCCCGCGCCGCCCGAATACCAGGAATGAAGTCGCTCGCCGTCGCCGCCGTCGTGTTCGGCGGCCTGCTGATGCGCCAGCCGCTGCTGGTGATCCTGCTCGGCGCCACCGCCAGCGTGCACATGTACTGGGGGCGGGGCCACCTCGAGGACATCATCGAGGACATGTGGGTGGGCCTCGACAAGGAGGTGATCCTGTCGATCCCGCTGTTCATCCTCTGCGGAAACGTGATGACGCGCGGCTCCATCGCGCAGCGGCTGATCGGCATCCTGTCGTCTCTTACCAGGCCGTTGCCCGGCGGCATGGCGGTGGCCACGGTGCTCTCCTGTGCGGTGTTCGCCGCAATCTCGGGCTCGTCGATCGTGACGATGCTCGCGATCGGCTCGGTGATGCTGCCGGCGATGCGCCAGGCGGGCTACGACCTGAAGTTCAGCATCGGCGCGATCATGTCCGGCGGCACGCTGGGCATCATCATCCCGCCGTCGATCCCGATGATCATCTACGCGCTGGTCACCGAGACCTCGGTGACCGACCTGTTCGTCGCCGGATTCGGGCCCGGCATCCTGCTCACCGCGGCGCTGTCGGGCTATGCGATCTGGGTCAACCGCCGTCTGCCGACGCAGCGCTTCGACTTCACCGAGTTCCGGGCCGCGTTCCGGTTCGGCATCTGGGCGCTGATGATGCCGGTGATCCTGCTCGGCGGTATCTACTCGGGGTACTTCACCGCGACCGAGGCGGCCGCGGTCGCGCTGGCCTACGCGCTCGTCGTCGAGACCTTCATCCATCGCGAGATGAAGCTGCGCGATTTCTACGACATCGTGCTCGAGACCTCCAAGCTCGGGGGTTCGCTGTTTCCGGTGCTGGCGGTCGCGCTGAGCCTGAACATCCTGCTGACCGAGCACCGCGTGCCCCAGGCCCTGGTGACGGTGATGCAGAACTACATCGCCAGCCCGCTGATGTTCATGGCGCTGGTCAACCTGCTGCTGCTCGCGGTGGGCTGCCTGATGACCACCGGCGAGGCGATCCTGGTGCTCGGACCGCTGCTCGCGCCGATGGCCGCCGCCTACGGCTACGACAAGGTCGTCTTCGGCCTGATCATGATCCTGAACCTGGAGATCGGCTATCTGACCCCGCCGGTCGGGCTGAACCTGATCGTCGCGATGAGTGCGTTCAAGCAGCCCTTCGCGCTGCTGTGCCAGGCGGCCGTACCCTTCATCGTGCTGATGCTAGCCTGCCTCGCGGTGGTCGTCTGGCAGCCCTGGATCGCGACGATGTTCCTGCGCTGACCAGGCGCTTCGTCCCCGACCGCCCCGCGCGGCGATCGCGCACGGCGGTGGTCGCCGCGATTTCCTCTGCGCGGGGCTGGCGCGCGGCGTCTGCCGCGGGCGTGCTACTTCTTGCGCTCGAAGCCCCGCACCAGTCGAGCCCGTTCGGTCGCGCTGTGCATCAGCAGCGCGAAGTCCGAGCCCGAAAGCACCAGCTGCACCCCCATGCCGATGAAGCGCTCGAGCAGCGGCGCGGTGTACATGCCACCCATGCCGGGGAACTTGCCGTGCTTGCGGCAGGCTGCGATCACGCGCCGGTAGGCGTCGTCGACGCGCGGATCGTCGAACTCTCCGGGGATGCCCATCTCGAAGCACAGGTCGTTCGTGCCGATGAGCAATGCGTCCACACCCGGCACCGCCGCGATCGCGTCGCAGTTCTCGACGCCTGCCGGAGACTCGATCATCACCACGACGAGCGTCTCTTCGTCGACGATGCGCGCTGCGTCGCCCACCGGCATCGACGCGAAGCCGAGCTGCTGCAGGCCGCCGCCCATCGAACGGTGACCCAGCGGCGGGAAGCGGCACTGCGACACGACGCGCTTCGCCTGCTCGGCGGTGTCCACATGGGGCACGACCACGCCCTGCGCCCCGTTGTCGAGCATGCGCGACGCGTGGAAGTGTTCATGGCCCGGCACCCGCACGATCGGCGTGATCCCGACCGCGAGCGAGGCGCTGGCGATCTGCGCCGCGGTGTCGGTGTCCATCGAGTTGTGCTCGCAGTCGATGAACAGCCAGTCGAAGCCGGCGGTCCTGGCGACCTGCGCGATGTCGACGGTACGCGCCTGACGCAGCCCCAGGCCGATGGCGAGCTTGCCGTCGCGAAGCTGGCGTTTGGCGTGGTTGATGACGGTGCTCATCGCATTCTCCTG
>JAHEDO010000154.1 GCA_024641185.1 Burkholderiaceae bacterium
TTCTTTGCAACCAGACCATGCGGCAGGCGATCTGATGCCAAGGCGCCGGCCCGGGGAGGACACATTCAAATTCGAGCCGATAAACTGGGCTCGCGTTTCCTCTCAGCAAAATCGCCCATGCCCAGAGGAAGCGCTCCCGCAACCTTGGGCGAGCGTCAGCGGCGCAGAACTATTCGCAAGTCAGACAACCATGAATCACTGGCTCAAGTGCCAGCACGAATCTCAGCGACGTGGGGCCTTACTCGGCAGTGCAGCCCGTACTGGACGCTCAGGTCTCAGACGTCGCGGCGCCGCAATGACCGGCAAGCGCCGGAGGGCGTGAGTTCACCGGCTGGCCGCCACCGACCGTAGCCGCTGCGAAGCGGACAGCGGACCCCATGGACGATCACACCCAACCGATACGTGCGCGAGCGGTGTCGACCAGCCACTCGTGCCTCGAGCAACGCGAGTCAGGCAGCGCGTAACGGGATCACATTCGAACCTGCAGCCAACGATTCGACACGATCAGCGAGGTACTGCAGCGCCCTCTTTTTATCCACTGCCAGTTCCATGTGGCTGTAGGCCGCCACGGTGGCGTTCTTCTCGCTGTGCGCCAGAAGCAGTTCGACGACATCCCGCCCGAACCCATGCTCGCGCAGCAGCGTCGCCGCCGTGCCGCGCGTACCGTGCGGGCTGAAGTCGGGCACGCCGAAGTCGATACGCTTGAAGAAGTGGTTCAGCGTCACGTCCCCCATGGGCACGCTGCCGCGGAAGATCGACGGGAAGACATACTCGCTGTGGCCCGTCAGTTCGTGAACCTGGCGCAGCAGTTCAACCGCCTGGCGAGACAAGAACACGCGGTGCGGCCTGCCCATCTTCATGCGTTCGGCGGGCAGATCCCACTGCGCTGCGTCGAGGTCAAACTCCGGCCACTTGGAGCGCAGCAGTTCGCTCTTGCGGGTCATCGTGAGCATCAGCAATCTGGTTGCCGCAATGGTCGTCACATGCGCGCCCTGCTCGTCCAACTTGCGCCAGAACGCCCCAAGTTCCTTCTCGCTCAAGTGCCGGTGATGCCGGACCGGGGCGCGGGCGATCGCGCCGCGAAGCGGCTGCGCTGGGTTCGTCGTGACCAGCAGGTTGCGGATCGCGTGGTTGTAGAACTGCTGCACGATGACGCGGATGCGCTCGGCGGTGACTGGGGTGTCGGCGCGCGCCTTGATGATCGCCAGCACGTCGCCCGGCTGCACGTCCGCAAGCCGCATGTCGCCGATCGCCGGGTCAATGTACGCATCGAGCCAGCGCATGATCTGCGCGACGTAGGCGGGCGATCGATAGAACAGCGTCTCTTCGATCCATCGGCGCGCGAAGACTCGCACCGTCAGGTCGCGTGACTCGGCCACCTTGCGGGCAGCCACCGACGCCTGCTTGGTCTTGGCCGGGCTGTTGCCTCGCTCGACGAGGGCGCGCAGCTCCTCGTGCCGGTCACGCGCCTGTTTGATAGTGTAGGCCGGGTAGGCGCCGATCGTGACCTTCTCGCGCTTGCCGTTCAGGTGGTACTTGTAGCGCCAGGTCTTGGTTCCGGAGGGAAGGACTGCGAGCAGCAGGCCGCCGCCGTCGGTCAGCGCATAGGCCTTGTCGCGCGGCTTCGCGTTGTCGATCGTGACCGGCTTGAGCAGGTAGTTGGTGTGCCTCATTTTTCGTCACCTGGCGGAAGCCATGGCCCCATGATGGCCCCATTTTTGGCCCCGTTTCGGTCGGCAGTCAAGGCATCAGCTGGGAAGTGCCGGGACACCAAAAATGAAAAACCCCAGTCGAATCAACAATCTGGGGTTTTCCCGGGACGGCCTGGGAAGGCCTGAAACCACGCTACATCATGTCGATCATCACCTGGCCGAAGCCCGAGCAGGAGACCTGCGTCGCGCCCGGCATCAGGCGCGCGAAGTCGTAGGTGACCTTCTTGCTCAGGATGGACTTCTCCATCGAGCGGATGATCAGGTCCGCGGCTTCGACCCACCCCATGTGGCGCAGCATCATCTCGGCCGACAGGATCTCGGAACCGGGGTTCACGTAGTCCTTGCCCGCGTACTTCGGCGCCGTGCCATGGGTCGCCTCGAACATCGCGACCGAATCCGACATGTTGGCGCCCGGCGCGATGCCGATGCCCCCGACCTGCGCGGCCAGCGCGTCCGACACGTAGTCGCCGTTCAGGTTCAGCGTGGCGATCACGCTGTACTCGGCCGGACGCAGCAGGATCTGCTGCAGGAACGCGTCGGCGATCACGTCCTTGACGATGACGTCCTTGCCGCTCTTCGGATTCTTGAAGCTCATCCAGGGGCCGCCGTCGAGGAGCTTGGCGCCGAATTCCTTCTCGGCCAGGCCGTAGCCCCAGTCGCGGAAGGCCCCCTCGGTGAACTTCATGATGTTGCCTTTGTGCACCAGCGTGACCGACGTTTTGTCGTTGTCGATCGCGTACTGGATCGCCTTGCGCACCAGGCGCTCCGTGCCCTCGCGCGAGACCGGCTTCACGCCGATGCCCGAGGTCTCGGGGAAGCGGATCTTCTTGACCCCCATCTCCTTGATCAGGAAGTCGATCACCTTCTTCGCGCCCTCGGATCCTTCCTGCCACTCGATGCCGGCGTAGATGTCCTCGGAGTTCTCCCGGAAGATCACCATGTTGGTCTTCTCGGGCTCCTTGACCGGCGACGGGACACCAGCGAAGTACTGGATGGGCCGCAGGCAGACGTACAGGTCGAGTTGCTGGCGCAGCGCGACGTTCAGCGAACGGATGCCGCCGCCCACCGGCGTCGTCAGCGGGCCCTTGATCGACACGACATAGTCCTTGAGCACCTCGAGGGTCTCTTCGGGGAGCCAGACGTCGGGGCCGTAGACCTTGGTCGACTTCTCGCCGGCGTAGATCTCCATCCAATGGATCTTGCGTTTGCCGCCGTACGACTTGGCCACGGCCGCATCCACGACCTTGATCATCACCGGCGTGATGTCCAGACCGGTACCGTCGCCTTCGATATAAGGAATGATCGGATTGTCGGGAACATGCAGCGAAAAGTCGGCATTTACCTTGATCTTCTCGCCGTTGGCCGGAACTTTGATGTGCTGATACATTCGAAGGGCTCCTGTCGGAAGCGCAGAGTTGATGGTGTCGACAAAGGGAAGATTATGCCCGATCGGGGCCCCTCGAGGCGCCACAGGGTTGCATCAAGTCGCCAGCGGCGCGGCGTCCGCAGTAAACTTCAGGCCCCCCAAACCCACCCGGCCGCAAAGCCCCCCAATCGATGTCCGAACCGCATTCCGCTGCGATGAGCGCGACGGTCGTCCCGGCCGAAAATCACCGGACCGCATCGCCACCGGGTTCGCACGCCGGTTCACCCGCAGGTTCGGGCGCCGTGTTCCGGGCGGCCATCGGCGTGCTGGCCTGCTTCGCCGGCCTCCTCGGATCGGCCGGCGCCCAGCCTCAACCCCGGCTGCCGCGCGTCGAGTTGCAGGCGGGGATCCACCTGATCAAAGCCGAGGTCGCCTCGGAAGATTCCACGCGTGCGATGGGCCTGATGTTTCGCGAACGCCTGGGCCCGAACGAGGGGATGCTCTTCGTCTTTCCGGGCAAGAGCAGGCAGTGCTTCTGGATGCGCAACACCCTGATCCCGCTGTCGATCGCGTTCATCGACGACGACGGCTCGATCGTCAACGTCGAGGACATGGCGCCGAAGACCGAGGACAGCCATTGCTCGGCCAAGCCGATCCGCTACGCGCTCGAGATGGAACAGGGCTGGTTCGGCAAAAGAGGGATGGGGCCCGCCTCCCGGCTGTCGGGCCCCAAGGGGATGTTCGCGCCCAGGTAGCGCGCAGCCCCGCCGGCGCCTAACCCGCCGATGGCTGTGCCACGTAGATTTCCACGCGCCGGTTCTTCGCCCGGCCTTCGGCCGTCGAGTTGTCCGCCACCGGCTCGCGGGAGCCGCGCCCGTCGATCGCGATCCGGTTCGCCGCCACGCCGCGCGCGACGAGATAGTCGCGCACGCTGGCCGCCCGGTTCACCGACAAGGGATTGTTGATCGCGTCCGAGCCGCTGCTGTCGGTGTGACCGACGATGGTCACCGTCGTGGCGTGATTGTCCCTGAGCGTCGTCGCGAAGCGGTCGAGGATCGGCCGCAGGTTCGGCTGGATGTCGGCGCGGCCGACGCTGAAGGACACGTCGCTGGGCACGTCGAGTTTGAGCCGATTGTCCGCCGTCTGGCTGACCTGCACGCCGGTGCCTTGCGTGCTCTGCTCCATCGCGCGCTTCTGCTCCTCCATCTTGTTTGTCCAGACATACGTGCCGAGCGCGCCGGCGCTCGCACCGACCGCCGCGCCGACGGCTGCACCGCGACCCCCGCCGACCGCCGCGCCGACCAGGCCCCCGGCGACCGCGCCGATGCCCGCGCCCTTGGCGACAGTCCGGTCCTGCTCGTCCATGGTCGCGCAACCCGCGACCAGCGCAGCCGCGACCAGCGCCGAGATTGGTGCAATTCTGATGTTCATCACGATTCCCCTCACTGGAGTGTTCTGCGTCCCGGTCCGCACGCAAGCTGCGGCACGGGCGCGCCGTCTGCCTGACGCTCCGCGCGACTCAGCCGAAATTCTTTGCCGCGAAATCCCAGTTCACGAGACTGTTCAGGTAGGTCTCGACGAACTTGGGCCTGGCATTGCGGAAATCGATGTAGTACGCGTGCTCCCAGACGTCGATCGTGATCAGCGCCTTGTCGGCGCTGGTCAGCGTCGTCCCGGCGTTGCTGGTGTTGGCCAGGTCGACCGAACCGTCCGGCTTCTTGACGAGCCAGGTCCAGCCCGAGCCGAAATTGCCGACAGCGCTCTTGGTGAACGCTTCCTTGAACGCGGCGAAGGAACCCCACTTCTTGTTGATCGCTTCGGCGAGCGCGCCTTTGGGCTCACCGCCTCCGCCTGGCTTCATGCTGCTCCAGAAGAATGTGTGGTTCCAGACCTGGGCGGCGTTGTTGAACACGCCCCCCGAGGACTTCCTGACGATGTCCTCCAGCCCGGCGTTCTCGAACTCCGTGCCCTTGATCAGGTTGTTCAGGTTCGTCACATATGCCTGGTGGTGCTTGCCGTAGTGGAACTCGAAGGTCTCCTTGGAGATGTGCGGCGCGAGCGCGTCCATCGCGTAAGGGAGCGGGGGCAGCGTGTGTTCCATCTGGTATTCCTCTTGCGTTGAAGTTCGTACGGTGATTGCGGCCTGTCGCGGTGCATTGCGTACCGGCGCGTCCTGAAATCATTCTATCCGAGGGGAGCATCGGACCATATGTTCGCCCGTATCCCCGGATGGAATTGCGCGTCAGTCGGCCTTGCGCCGAGCGCGCTCGAGCACGGTGACGTCGATCGCACCGTCGGCGAGCTGCACGCCGAGACGCTCGCCGTCCGCGACATCGGCCGCTGCGCGCACGACCATGCCCTCGGCGGTGCGCACGATCGCGTAGCCACGCTCCAGCACCGCCAGCGGACTGACGAGTTCGAGCTTGTGCGCGAGCGCGTCCAGCCGGGCCGCACGTCGCTGCTGCGCGACGGACTCCGCGCGGTCCAGGCGGTCGCGCAGCGCGTCGAGCTCGCGCGCCGCGCCAACGACGTCGGGACGGCGCAGTCGCCCGGCGGCGCGGGCGAGCCGCTGACCCGGCGAGAGCAGCGAGGCGCGAGCCGCCAGGCGAAGGCGACCGGTGATGGAGGCCAGGGCCTGCGCCCGCTGGCGACAGTACGACGACGGCGAGCGCAGCAGTCGGGCCGCGGTGTCCAGGCGCTGCTCGCGCGTCTGGTTGGCACGGCCGAGTCCCTGATCCAGGCGCCGCGCCAGGCCGAGCGCACGCTCGGCCAGTTCGCGTCGATCGGGCGAGGCGGCCTGCGCCGCCGCCGTCGGGGTCGCCGCGCGCAGATCCGCGACGAAGTCGGCGATGGTGAAGTCGGTCTCGTGTCCGACGCCGCATACCACCGGGATCGGCGACGACGCGACCGCGCGCGCGAGCGCCTCGTCGTTGAAGGCCCACAGATCCTCGATCGAGCCGCCACCGCGCACCAGCAGCAAGACGTCGCACTCGGCGCGGCGCACCGCGCGCCCGAGCGCCGCGATCAGCGCCGCCGGCGCGTCGACGCCCTGGACCGGCGACGGGTAGACGACGACGGGTATGTGCGGCGCACGTCGCGCGAGGGTGCTGAGCACGTCGCGCAACGCGGCGGCCTGCAGCGAAGTGACGACGCCGATCCGACGCGGCAGCCCGGGCAAGACGCGCTTGCGCTGCTCGTCGAGCAGCCCTTCGGCCCGCAACTTCTCCTTGAGCTGCAGGAACCGCTGGAACAGGTCGCCTGCGCCGGCCCGGCGCATCAGTTCCACACCCAGCTGGAAATCACCGCGCGGCTGATACAACGAAGCGAGCGCGCGGACCTCGACCATGTCACCCTCGCGGGGCACGAAGCCCACCGCCTGCGCGCGCCCCCTGAACATCACCGCGCGTACCTGGGCGGCGGCATCCTTCAGGGTGAAGTACCAGTGGCCGCTCGCGGCGCGGGTGAAGTTGGAGATCTCCCCGGCAACCCACAGCGGCGGGACGCTTCGCTCGAGCAACGACGCAACCGCGCGGTTCAGATCGGATACCGTCAGGATTTCCCGCGCCGGCGCTCGGTCCTCGGGCTCGAAATCAGGCCTCATGCGGGTTTCCGGGGCAGACCTTTCCACAAACCCGCGCCAGCGCTGGATTTTTTCGGTCTAGGCCGCAAGGATCAAAAAAGTACGTGCAACTCATTGATTTTATTAATGTTTGTTTGTGCACGGATTTTCAGCAGCATCGACATACGCAGAATTCATGCGGGTTTCGGACGCACCGAAGAAGGATATGCACATATTTGTCCACAACTTGTGTTGATAGCTCCATCGGTGCCCGGAGCCGATGATACCGGCCGTCGGTTGACTTGCCCGAGTGCCGAAAAAGAACCGACAATGGCGAGGTCCCGCGACCGTTGGCGATGCGCGCCGCGGCCTTGTCGGGGTGAGACAGGCGTGGCGCGGAAGGCCGCGCTGGTTCCCGGAGATCGGATTTGTTCTCGTTGATCCAGGCCGCCGGATGGCCGATTTGGTTCCTGATCGCCACCTCGCTGGTCGCGGTCGCCCTGATTGTCGAACGGTTCCTCTCGCTTAAGCGGGACAAGGTGCTGCCTCCGAGGCTGCTCGACGACGTGCTCGCGCTGCACCGCAACGGGCAGATCACGCCGGAGCTGATCCAGCGGCTGGAGGCGAGTTCGCCGATCGGCCGCGTGTTTGCCAGCGGCCTGCGCCAGGAGCTCGCGCCGCGCGACGTGATGAAGGAAGCGATGGAGGAAACCGGTCGCGCGGTCGCGCACGACCTCGAAAAGTACTTGTCGGCGCTGGGGACGATCGCGTCGCTGGCCCCGTTGATGGGGCTGTTCGGCACGGTGGTGGGCATGATCGAGATCTTCGGGTCTCAGGCCCCCACTGGCACCAACCCGCAGGCGCTCGCCCATGGCATTTCG
>JAHEDO010000155.1 GCA_024641185.1 Burkholderiaceae bacterium
CCCAGGCCACGCGCGGCCAGCGCAGCGCGGCGAGGCCGCCGAGCGCCGCGAACACGATGAACAGCAGGTGCAGCACCAGCACCGCGTCGGCCAGGACTCGTGCCACGCGAACGATGCCCGGAGTCGCAGGCGAGCGAAGTGCGCAGGGCGTGCGTCAAGGATGTTCGATCTTTCCGGTGACGTTGTCGACGGTCACCGGACTTTGCACGTAGACCACCTCGGGCGGGTGCCCGTACTTGGCGGTGACCATGTCCCGCCAGGCGTCGCTGTAACAGGCCTGGGCGTCGAACAGCGAACGCCAGAGGTAGATGCCGCCGGCCCGGTCGCCCTCTTCGGTGACGAAGTAGTGCTTGCGCACCAGCCCCGGTTTGCCCAGGTAGAGCGACGCGGTCTGGTCGAACGCCGCGGCGGCCTCTTCGAGCGTGAGCGGCTTGGGGAGACGGAAACTGACGATGGCGATGATCATGGCGCGTACCCCGGGGCGGTGAGGGAAGGGCGGAACTCCTGATGGGCGGGCTGGCCGCGTGCACGGATGCTGTGCAACAGATTACTCCAGGGAGCGGGGCCGCGCACCCGCTGGGGCGGCGACCGCGACGCCAGGGGCGGTTGACGAAACGCCGGCCTTCCAGTGTGATCGGACTTTGGACGCGAGGCCCGACGATGATCAAGATCCACTGGCACCCCTATTCCACCTATTCGCGCCGGGTGATGATCGCCCTGCTCGAGAAGCACATCCCGCATGAACTGGTCACCGTCGACATGGCGGCGCGAAAACATCGCGAGCCGGAGTACCTCTCCGTGAATCCCTACGGGCGGGTGCCAACGCTCGAGGAAGACGGCTTTCTGCTGTACGAGTCGAACGCGATCCTCACTTATCTCGAGGCGACGCATCCGGAGCCTGCGCTGGTGCCGGCGGACGCGCGCGGGCGCGCGGTGGTGGACATGCACATGCGCCTGTGCGACCTGCAGATGGCCCGGCAGGCCGGGATCATCATTTTCCCCAAGCGCTTTCTGCCCAAGGAGCGCTGGGACGAGAAGGCGATGGCGCAGGCCAAGGGTGAAATCGAGCGGCATCTGGCGATTCTCGACAGCCAACTCGACGGCCGCGAGTATCTGGTGGCCGATCGCTATTCGCTGGCCGAAGTGAGCTACACGCCCTTCGTGCAGTTCCTGCCGGTCATGGAGATCGCTCCGCCGCCTGCCGTCGCTGCGTGGGTGGCGAGGATGCTGGATCGGCCCAGCGCGAGGCAGACGGCGCCGGCGCAGTGAGCCGCAACGCATGGAGCGCGACGAGGGAAACGCGCCGGACGAGCCGCGCCGGACGAGCCGCGCCGGATGAAACACGCCACGTGAACCGTACCCGATGAATCGCACCCCATGAATCGCACCTGAAACCGGTGGCCTCCAGTATCATCTGCGCCGCAGACCAATACACACTGGAGGCATCATGGGTCAGATTTCCGCAGTTCGCGCGACGGCCGCGGTCGCGGCGGCGCTCCTGGTTTCCGGCCTCGCTTGCGCGCAGGACATCAAGGTCCCGCAGTCGCTGACGATGACCGCCTATGACACCGGATCGTCCGGCTTCAGCATGGCGGTGGCGATCGGCAAGATGATGAAGGACAAGCACGGCACCGACTTGCGCGTGCTGCCGGCGGGCAACGACATCGCGAGGCTCGCGCCGCTGAAGGCGGGTCGCGCACAGGCCTCCGCGATGGGTGTCGGCAGCTACTTCGCGGCGGAGGGCGTGTTCGAGTTCGGCAGCAAGGACTGGGGGCCGCAGCCGCTGCGACTGATGCTGGCGTCCACGTCGTGCAACGGGCTTTCGTTGGGCGTGGCAAAGGACGCGGGTGTCAAGGAGATCAAGGACCTCAAGGGCAAGCGTGTCGGATTCGTCGTCGGCTCGCCCGCGCTGAACCAGAATGCCCTCGCGGTGCTCGCCTACGGCGGGCTTACCCAGGCGGACGTCAAGATCGTCGAGTTCTCGAGCTACGGTGCGATGTGGAAAGGCATCGTCAACAACGAGATCGACGCGGCCTTCGCATCGACGATCTCCGGACAGTCGCGAGAGGTCGATGCCTCTCCGCGAGGCCTGATCTGGCCGCCGGCGCCGGCCGCCGACAAGGCGGCGTGGGCCCGGGTGCAGAAGGTGGGACCGTACTTTTATCCGCACATGGTCAGCTGCGGCTCGGGCGGCCTGAGCAAGACCAACCCGGTGGAGCTGCCGGCGTATCCGTACCCGATCTTCATGGCGTATGCGTCGCAGCCCGCGGACGTGGTCCATGCGATCACCAAGTCGATGATCGTCAACTACGACGCCTACAAGGACGGAGCGCCGGGCGCCGACGGACTGGAGCTGAAGCGCCAGAATCTGTCCTGGGTGCTCCCGTACCACGAGGGCGCGGTCAAGGCGATCAAGGAGGCGGGCGTGTGGACCGCGGAGGCGCAGGCCCACAACGACATGCTGGTCAAGCGGCAGAACACGCTGGCCGCCGCCTGGGGCGAGTTCATGAAGTCGTCGCCGCCCGAGGACAAGGACGCGTTCTACAAGGCGTGGATGGCCAAGCGCAAGGACGCGATGGTCAAGGCCGGAATGGATCCGATCTTCGAGTGATGCCGGCCTGAGATCCGGGACATGTCCGAAGCGTCGATCGAAATCGATCAGGAGCCCGGGTCTCCCCGGACCCGCAAACTGTCGCCTGGCTGGTATGCGCTGCTGCTGGCCTGGACGACGGTTTCGATCCTTCTGTGCTTCAACCAGCAGTTCACGCTGCGGTTCTTCGTCGATTTCACGCTGCTCGACACCGAGTATTTCTGGGCGCTGGTCGGCCTGCTGTTGCCGCTGGCGTTCGTGCTCTACCCGGTCAGGCCCGGGCTGCACGTAGACCGCGTCCCGTTCTACGACGTCATGCTGTTCGCCGCGACGACGGCGCTGTCGGGCGTGATGATCTGGACGGGACGCGAGTCCGCGGCGAACGGCTGGGAGTACGCCGCCACGAGCGTCGCGCCGACCTGGATCGTCTGGTCGGCGGTCGTGATGTGGGTGCTGGTGCTGGAGGCGTTGCGGCGGGCCGGCGGCTGGGTGCTGGTCCTGATCATGGGCGCGTTCTCGGTGTTCCCGCTGTTCGCGAGCGTCATGCCCGCGCCGCTGACCGCGCAGTCGGTGTCGCTGCTGGACACCGCCTCGTACCACATCTTCTCGCGCGAGAGCGTGCTCGGGATCCCGATGCGCGCGTTCGCCGAGCTGGTGATCGGCTTTCTGGTGTTCGGCACCGCGCTGCAGTACACCGGCGCAGGCACGTTCTTCATCAATTTCGCGTTCGCGCTCTGCGGCCACTATCGTGGCGGCGCGGCAAAGGTCGCGATCTTCTCGTCCGGCCTGCTCGGGTCCATGAGCGGCAGCGTGATCTCCAACGTGCTGACCACCGGCACGATGACCATCCCGGCGATGAAACGCACCGGGCTGAAACCCGCGATGGCCGGTGCGGTCGAGGCCTGTGCGTCGACCGGCGCGGTGCTTGCGCCGCCGGTCATGGGCGCGACCGCCTTCGTGATGGCCGAGTTTCTCGACATCCCGTACGCGCAGGTGGCGCTCGCTGCGGCCGTGCCGGCCATCCTTTACTACTTCGCGCTCTTCATGCAGATCGACTGCAACGCGGGGCGCAATTCGATGGTGGGCCTGCCGCGCGAAGAACTGCCCAGGCTGCGCGACGTCTTCCGCGACGGCTGGTACTTCCTGTTCGTGATCGTGCTGCTGGTCGTGCTGCTGCTGGTGATGAAGCGCGAGAACTGGGCGCCGTGGCTGGCCACCGCGCTGCTGCTCGTGCTGAACCAGCTGTTCTCGAAGCAGCGCTGGGGCCGCAGGGATTTTGTCAAGTTCATCGAAGGCAACGGCCGTGTTTTCGTCGAGCTGATCGCGATCCTCGCCGGCGTGGGGCTGCTCGTGGGAGCGTTCTCGCTGACGGGACTGACCGGAACGCTGACGACCGAACTGCTGTTCATCGCGGGCAATTCTCCGATCCTGCTGATGCTGATGGGCGCGCTGACCAGTTTCATCCTCGGCATGGGGATGACCATCACCGCCTGCTACATCTTCCTCGCGGTGCTGCTGGCACCCAGCCTGATCAAGGTCGGCCTGAATCCGCTCGCGGTGCACATGTTCATCATGTACTGGGGGATGATCTCGTTCATCACGCCGCCGGTGGCGCTGGCGGCTTTCGCCGCGGCATCGGTCGCGAAGGCGTCGCCGATCGAGACCGGGTTCCAGGCGATGAAGATCGGCAGCATCATCTACTTCGTGCCGTTCTTCTTCCTGATGAACCCGTCGCTGGTGCTGCAGGGCGAGATGGGCGAATTCGCGATGCATTTCGTCACCGCGCTGATCGGGGTGGCGCTCGTCTGCGCGGGCCTGCAGGGCTATCAGGCGGGCATCGGCGATCTTCGGCGCTGCGGCATCCTCGAGTGGCCGGTCCGCGTCGCGCTGATCGTGGGCGGCCTGATGTTCGCGGCGCCCGGCGGCGGACTGATGCCTTTGTCACCGCTGGAGATGACGCTCGGCGCGCTCGCGGTCTCGGTCCCGGCGCTCGGGATCGCGCTGGCGCTGTCGCGCCGCGCCGCGCTGCGCTGAGTCGACGCGCCGGGTCGAGGCGATGACGCCGTTCGATCACGCGGTGATCACCGTCGGCGCGCGGATGGACGCGGCGGTCGATCTCTTCGCAGGGCTCGGCTTTCACGTCAGTGAGCGCGGTTGGCACACGCTCGGGTCGATCAACCACCTGATCGTGCTCGAGTCGACGTACATCGAGCTGCTCGGACTGCCGGCCGACCGCTCCGATGCGCGGCCGGAACTGCGTGATGCGCCCGAGGGCCTGAATGCGCTGGTCTTCCGGTCGGACGATGCCGACGAGACCCGTGCGCAGGTCGTTGCGCGGGGAGCGACACTGGGTCCTGTCCAGCAGTTCAGCCGCCCGGTGCGCATCGACGGCGTCGACGGTGATGCGGTATTCCGGACGGTGCGTGCGCCGGCGGATGCGAGTCCCGCCGGCCGTCTGTATTTCTGCCAGCACCTGACGCCAGAGCTCGTCTGGCTGGCATCGCGGCAGGCCCACCCGAATGGCGCTGCCGAACTGGTCGGCGCGTCGCTGCGCGTGCGCGAGCCGACGCACGAGGCGGTCCTGTATCGCGGACTGCTGGGCGAAGACGCGGTGCGGACCGGTTCGCGGGGCTTTACCGTGAGCGCTCCGCCGGTGACCATCGAGGTGACGCAGTCGGGCGCGCCTCCGGCGATGCTGGGCCTGGAGATCGCGGTGTCGGACCTGGATCGCGCGGCCCGCACGCTCCAGGCCGGTGGTGTTGCGTTCAGGCGAGCGTCGGACGCGATCAGCGTCGACCCGAGCTGCGCGTGGAACGTCGCGCTCAGGTTCGTACGCCGGACTTAGTCGGTCAGGAACACTCTCAGCGAAGGCGCTCCGGCCCGCCGCGCTGGCCGAGTCGCCAGACCTCCACGATCTTCCAGTCGGCGGCGTCGCGTTCGAGCACATAGCGGAACTCGCCGCCCGGTGCGACCTCGAAGAGTTCGATCGGCGTCGGTGTGAACGCGGTGGCGTCCGTCGAGAGGGTATTGATTCGCGCGACGACCGTCGCCCGATGCTCGTTCTCGGTCTGCACGGACAGGATCGTGCGCTCCATCCTGAGGTCGCGGCGGGGCGCGTTCGCGAAGCTGGACAGCGCGCCACCCTTGGAAACCGACGACATCACCTCGTCGGACTTGACCCGCTTCTCGCTGTGTTCGTCCCGGATCTCTTCGATCTGCTGGCGAGTCCGCAGCCAGTCGAGCATGCGCCAGTACGACTTCACCGCGCTCTCCGGCGTGCCGAGGTCGGGTACGGGCCGCGCCGGCACCTTCGCCGCGACATTCGATGCGGCGTCGTCGCGCGACGACGGGCAGCCGGCCAGCAGCGCGCAGATCGCCGTCAATGCGAAGATATGGGTCGAGCGCTTCATCGGTGGCTCCGGCAAGCCGGTCATTATCGGCGCGGACCGGAGCTTTGCCAATCGTGGTGAAGCGAAAGACCAAACCGCTGCGAAGAACATTGATGCCAATGAATCCGACCGATACCAAACCGAACGACGCCGATCGATCGCCGCTGCAGGCGGCCAACGGCGCCGAGGCGCTGATCCGCATGCTCGAGGGCTATGGCGTTTCGCACCTCTTCGGCGTCTGCGGCGATACGAGCCTGCCGTATTACGATGCGCTGTATCGGCTCGAGCACGGCATCGAGCACGTGCTGGCGCGCGACGAGCGCAGTGCGGCCTACATGGCCGATGCGTATGCACGGGTCACCGGCAAGGTCGGCGTCTGCGAAGGCCCGAGCGGCGGCGGCGCGACCTACCTGCTGCCGGGACTGGTCGAGGCGAACGAGTCGTCGGTTCCGGTGCTGGGGTTCACCTCCGACGTGCCGGTCACTTCGCGCGGTCGCTACCCGCTGACCGAACTCGATCAGAAGGCGCTGTATGCGCCGCTGACCAAGTGGAATGCGACGATCGACACCGCCGCGCAGGTCGGTGACGCGGTGCGTGCCGCATTCCGCGCGATGACCACCGGGCGACCCGGCGCGGCGCACCTGTGCGTGCCCTTCGACGTGCAGAAGCAGCCGGTAGACGCATCGCAGTTGTGGGTGCAGTCCGATCACGGACGCTGGCCGAACTGGCGCAGTGCTCCGGATGCATCGGAGGTCGAGCGCGCGGCGCGTGCGCTGCTCGACGCACGACAGGTGGTCTTCGTGTGCGGCGGTGGCGTGATCAGTGCGGCAGGCTGCGACGAGCTTGCCCGGCTGTCGCTGCTTCTCGACGCTCCGGTCTGCACGACGGTCAGCGGCAAGGGGACCGTTGCCGACGATTTCGTGCTGTCGGCGGGTGTGGTCGGCTCCAACGGTGGCGTGCTCGCCACCCGTGAAGTGATCGCGGCGGCCGATCTTGTCGTGTTCGTCGGCTGCCGGGCGGGATCGACGTCGACCGAGCACTGGCGCTTCCCCAGGCCGGGAACGCGCGTGATCCACATCGACATCGATCCGTTCGCGATCTCCACCAGCTACCCGACCGAGGTCGCACTGGTCGGCGACGCGCGTCTGGCGCTCGCCGCGCTGCTCGAGGCGATCGAGCCGGCGCGCCGCGAGGGCGCCCCGGGCGCTCGGCCCGAGAGTCGCGGGCGGCGTCTGGTTGCCGTAGCGCGCGCGGCCAAGCACGCCGCGTTCGCGGCACTGGCCGCGAGCGACGAACGGCCGATCCGTCCCGAGCGCGTGGTCGCGTCGCTGCGCCGCGCGCTGCCGGCCGACGCGATCGTCTGCGCCGACCCCGGAACCGCCTGCCCGTACTTTGCCGCGTACTTCGACCTTCCGCAGGCGGGGAGGCACTTCATCACGAACCGCGCGCACGGCGCGCTCGGATTCGCGATGCCCGCCGCGCTGGGCGCCTGGTTCGGCCGCCCGGCGTCGAAGTGCGTCGCGGTGATGGGCGACGGCA
>JAHEDO010000009.1 GCA_024641185.1 Burkholderiaceae bacterium
AATCGCGTCTCCGGCGATCCGGATGCCGTGGCATTCGGTCGCATCCTGTTCTTCGACGCGCGGCTCTCGGCCAACGGCGCGGTGTCCTGCGCGTCGTGCCACCGGCCTGAGCGCGGCTTTACCGACGGGCGTGCGCGCGCGCAGGGACTGGGGCTGCACGACCGCAACACGCAGGGGCTGTCGGACCTGGCGTGGCAGCGCTGGTTCGGACGCGACGGCGGCGCCGACAGCCTCTGGGCCGCCGCGATCCGCCCGATGCTTGCCGCCCACGAAATGGGAGCCGACCCCGAACTCCTGGCCCGCGTCGTGTCAGGCGACGACGCGCTGGCGCGCCGTTACCGCGCGCTGTTCGGCGCGCCCGCCGGCGACGAGCAAACGATGGTCAACCTGGCCAAGGCGATCGCGTCATACGTCGAGTCGCTCGTTTCGCCGGCAACGCCGTTCGACGCGTTTCGCGACGCGCTCGCGCGCGGCGACGCCGCGGCGCTCTCGCGGTATCCGCCGGCGGCGCGACGGGGGCTGAAGATATTCCTGGGACAGGGCCGCTGCGGCGTATGCCACGTGGGTCCGTCGTTCACGAACGGCGAGTTCCACGACGTCGGCATCCCGTTCATCGTCGCGCCGGGACGTGTCGACCCCGGGCGCTACGCCGGTATCCGACGGCTGCGCAACGACCCCTACAACCTCGCCTCGCGCTTCAACGACCAGGTGCGGCCCGTCGCCGCAATCGACGATTCGGCGCTGAAGACGCGCACCGTCACCCTCTCGCAGCGCAACTGGGGCGAGTGGAAGGTGCCGGGCCTTCGCAACCTGGCGGCGACCGGGCCGTACATGCACGACGGCAGCAAGGCGAGCCTGCGCGACGTCGTGCGCCACTACTCGGACCTGAACGAGGACCGGCTGCACGCCGACGGCGAGGCGATCCTGCGTCCGCTGCGTCTCGACGAGCACGAGATCGACGATCTGGTCGCGTTTCTGGAATCGCTGAGCCCCTCGTCCGCGAAGCCGCCGGACCGCTGAGCCCGCCCGGCCGGCTCGCGGGACGGGATCGCGGGACGGGCTCGCGGGTCAGGCTCGCGGGTCAGGCTCGCGGGTCAGGCTCGCGGGTCAGGCGCGCAGGTCAGGCGCGCGGGACGGGCTGGTACGTCGGGCTCGTGCATCGAACTCGCCGCGTCCCGCGCGCGCTCATCCGGGCTCGCCCGGCTGGCGCCAGGCGATCAGCACCGCCATCGCCTGCAGTCCCGCCCCGAGGAAGAACGTGACACTCAGTCGAAGGTCGTCGGCCGGCAGGTGCGCCACCTGCGCGAAGAGCGCGGTGCCCACAATGGGCGCGACCACCGTCATCACGCCGTTGATCGAGTTCAGCGAACCCAGCGTCAGCCCCTGCCGGGACTGATCGAAGCCGCGCGAGATCAGCGCCTGCAGCGCCGGCATCGCGGCGAAACCGAGCAGGTTCGACAGGATGACCGGATAGACCATCCACCCCTGCGGCATGAACGCGTACGCCAGACTGGCCAGCACCCCGGAGGTCATGCCGGCTATCGCAAGCCGGCGCTCGCCGAAGCGGCGCACTGCGCGCCCCATCAGCACGCCTTGCATCAGCACCGACGCCACGCCGACGACGAACAGCGACAGCCCGGCGTCCCGCGGTCCCCAGCCGAAGCGGGCGGACGTCACGAGCACCCAGGTCGCGTGCAGCACGAACTGCGCAAGCGCCAACAAGGAGAACACCGCGATGTAGCCGCGCACCTGCGGCACCGCGGCCAGCGCACCGAGTGCCGAGAACGGATTGGCGCGCGCGATCGAGAAAGCAACCCGACGTTCGTGCGGCATCGACTCGGGCAGGACGAAAAGACCGTAGCCCGCATTGAGAAGCGCGAAGCCCGCGGCGACCAGGAACGGCAGGCGCAGATCGATGTCGCCGAGGATGCCGCCGACGACAGGGCCGACGATGAAGCCCAGTCCGAACATCGCCCCGACCAGGCCGAAGCCGCGGCTGCGATGCTCCGGCGGGGCGACGTCGGCGATGTACGCGTTGGCCACCGAGATCGTCGCCGCGGTCGCGCCACCCAGCAGTCGCGCAACCATCAGCGTGCCCAGCGAATCCGCCCAGGCGATCAGCAGGAAGTGCAGTGCGAGCCCGAACACGCTGACCAGCAGCACCGGGCGTCGGCCGACGCGATCGGACAGGGCCCCGAGCAGCGGCCCCGCGAAGAACTGCATCATCCCGTAGCCCGCGACGAGCGCGCCGTACCAGTACGCCTGCCCCTGCGGGTCGGCCGCGAACTCGCCGACCAGCGCCGGAAGCACCGGCACGATCAGACCGATCCCCAGGACATCGAGGAACACCGTCACCAGGACGAAGGGAATCGCCGCGCCGCGCCGACGGCCGATCACGCGCGCTCGTTCGCGTATGGGCGCCGGGGCGCCCGACCGGCCGCCGCGGTTGCGGCGCAGGTTCGTCGGCGACTGGGCGTCGCGTTGCGCGGGTCTGTCGCCACGGATTTCTCTGGTTTCGCTGCGGAGTCGCCGACGATACCACCGCCGTACGGACGTCTGCGGACAACACTGTCGCGTCACTGCCGCCGCGTCGCCACCACGTCGCGGCCGCTCCGGTCGGCGGGCGATGCGCCGCGTACCCGCGCGTCACCGGCGCCAAGGCGCGCTGTAAACTTTCGCGATGAAGAACAGAACCGTGTCGCGGCACCTGCAGCCGTTCTCCGGGCAGGACATCCGCACGCTGGTCGCGACACGCGCCCGCACGCGCCCGCACCACCCCTATCTGGTCTGGCGCCCCTTCGAGGGCCAGCGTCGGCAGTGGACCTACGCGCAGTTCGCGGACCGCGTGGAACGGTTCGCCGCGGGACTTCACGCGCGCGGCCTGCGCGCCGGCGACCGGGTCCTGGTCCACCTGGACAACTGCCCCGAGGCGGTCTTCGCGTGGTTCGGCTGCGCCTGGCTCGGCGCGGTCGCGGTCACCACCAACGCGCGCTCCAGCGGCGACGAGCTGCGCTACTTTGCGGAGCACGCCGAGGCGCAGGCAGGGATCACGCAGCCGCGCTTCGCGCAACTGGTCGCGAACTCCTGCCCCGCGCTGCGCTGGATCGCGGTCACAGCCGACGACAACGGTGAGGACCCGGGCGCCCACCGTCCGTCCTCGGCGGACGCGTTCGACGCGATCGACGCGGACCCGTCGATCCTGCCGGCGCGCGCCTTCGACCCGCTGGCGCCGTTCAGCGTCCAGTACACCTCGGGCACGACCTCGCGCCCGAAAGGCGTGCTGTGGACGCACGCCAACGCGCTCTGGGGCGCGCGGATCAACGCGGTGCACCAGGCGCTGCTGCCCGAGGACATCCACCTGGTGACGCTGCCGCTGTTCCACACCAACGCGCAGGCGTACTCGATGCTGGCGGCGATGTGGGCCGGCGCGACCGCGGTAGTGCAGCCGCGCTTCTCCGCGCGCCGTTTCTGGCCCGTGTCACTCGAGGAACGCTGCACCTGGGCCTCGCTGGTGCCTTTCGTGAACCGTGCGCTGATCGACGTCGAAGTCCCGGCCCACCATTACCGGATGTGGGGCAGCGCGGTCTGCGAGCCCCCCACCGATGCGCACTTCAAGGTCAAGACGATCGGCTGGTGGGGCATGACCGAGACCATCACCCAGGGTATCGTCGGCCTGCCCCATCTGCCCAACGCGTCGCTCTCCTGCGGGCGGCCCGCGCCAGAATACGAGATCCGCATCGAGGTCGACGGACGCGAGGCGCTGCCCGGCGAGACGGGCGAGCTGCTGGTCGGCGGCCTGCGCGGCCTGTCGCTGTTCGCCGAGTACCTGAACAACCCGACGGCGACCGCCGATTCGTTCGACGCCGACGGATGGTTCGTCACCGGCGACCGCGTCCGGCTCGGCGAGGACGGCTGGATCTACTTCTCGGATCGCTCCAAGGACATGCTCAAGGTCGGCGGCGAGAACGTCGCCGCCTCGGAGATCGAGCGCGTGATCCTCACCGTGCCGGGAGTGACCGAGGTCGCAGTGGTGGCGAAGAAACATCCGATGCTCGACGAAGTGCCGGTGGCCTTCGTGCGCTGCGATAGCGGACGGCCGGAAGCGCACGAAGCGCTGGTCGTCGCAATCGACGCGGCATGCGCAAAGGCACTGGCCGATTTCAAGCGTCCGCGCGAGATCCGGGTCATCGAGGAGTTTCCGCGTTCCACGCTTGAGAAGATCGCCAAGGCGCAGCTGCGGGAGCTGCTCGCTTCCGAGGCGCAAGGCTGACTGTGCCGCGTTGCCGGCGGCGGCGATAATTGCCGACTTGTACTGCCATTCCTGGAGACCCTCCGATGCTGCACCCCCAGACCCGCGCACTGCTCGACCTGATCGAACAGGTCAACCTGCCGCCGACGCACACGCTCTCGCCGCCGGAAGCGCGGCGCATGTACCGTGAGCGCCGCTACGCGACGCAGCCCGCGGCGCCCGAGGTCGCGCAGGTGCGCGACCTCACGATCGACGGACCGCACGGGCCGATTCCGATCCGCCTCGTTCGCCCGCTCGGAGCGTCGACCGACGCCGTGCTGCCGGTGCTCGTCTACTACCACGGCGGCGGATGGACGATCGGCGACCTCGACACCCACGACACGCTGTGCCGCGAGCTGGCCAACGGCGCGGGCTGCGCGGTGGTCTCGGTCGACTATCGGATGGGCCCGGAGCACCGCTTCCCGGCGGCGGTGGACGACTGCGTCGCGGCCACCTACTGGGTCATGCGCAATGCGGACGCGCTGGGGGTGGATGCCTCGCGGATCGCCGTGGGCGGTGACAGCGCGGGCGGCAATCTCGCCGCCGTGGTCGCGATCGTCGCGCGCGACGCCGGCGATCTGCCCATCGTTCTGCAGCTGCTGATCTACCCGGCCACTGACCAGCGCCGCATCTCGGCTTCGTACACGGCGAATGGCCAGGGCTACCTGCTGACGATGGAAACGATGACCTATTTCCACGACCACTACATCACCGATCCGGCCCACGACCTCGACTGGCGCGCGTCGCCGCTGCTGCACGAAGACCTCTCTGGCCTGCCGCCCGCGCTGGTGCTCACCGCCGGCTTCGATCCGCTGCGCGACGAGGGACTGCAGTACGCGCAGCGCCTCAGCGAAGCCGGCAACACCGCCACGCACCTGTGCTTCGAGCGCCAGATCCACGGCTTCATCACCATGGGCAAGGTCATCGACGAAGCGAACGCGGCGGTCGCACTGTGCGCCGCGACGCTGCGCGCTGCGCTGAAGGCCTGACGCCCCGTCTCGCCGGACACCCGAAGCGCTGCCGCTCACCGCAAGCACGCCACTCACCGCACGCACGCCTCGCACCGCCGACACCCATAGCAAGCATCCGCCCAGCACCTCACACACCCGATTCCAGGATCCCGCGCATGGCACCGATCTCCGGCCGCACCGCCTTCCTCCAGCTCCTCGTCGACGAAGGGCTGACCCACCTGTTCGGCAACCCGGGCACGACCGAACTGCCGATCATGGAGGTCGTGCCCGATTTCCCTCAGCTGCGCTTCGTGCTCGGCCTGCAGGAGTCGATCGTGCTCGGAATGGCCGACGGATTCGCACGCGCGTCCGGCCGGCTCGCCGCCGCCAACGTGCACGTCGCGCCCGGCCTGGGCAACGCGATGGGGGCGCTCTACAACGCCAAGTTCTCCAACTCGCCGCTGATCGTGACCGCGGGCCAGCAGGAGCAGGGCCACGGACTGCTCGAGCCGCTGCTCTACGACCCGCTGGTGCCGATCGCGCAGCCGCTGGTGAAGTGGGCGGTCGAGGTGACGCGCGTGCAGGACCTGCCGCGCATCGTGCACCGCGCGGCCAAGGTCGCGCTGACGCCGCCCACCGGGCCGGTGTTCATCAGCCTTCCCGGCGACGTGCTGGACGCCCAGGCCGAGATGGACCTGGGCAGGCCGGTGCGCATAGAGACCGACAGCCGGCCGTCGGACGCGACGCTGGCGCGGTTCGCGTCCATGCTCCTCGCGGCCAGGGCACCGGTGATCTTCGCAGGCCAGGAGCTCGCCACGAGGGACGCGTTCGCCGAAGCCGCCGAACTCGCGGAGCTGATCGGCGCCGCGGTGTACGCGTCGCCGGTCCCGTACACCGCGCAGTTCCCGACCGGGCATCCGGCGTTCATCGGGTCCCTGACGCGCAATCAGCAGCAGGTGCGCGCCACGCTCGAGCCCTACGACCTGGCGATCTGCCTGGGCGCCGACCTTCTGCGGATGTCCGTCTACAGCCCGGTGGAGCCGTTGCCGGAAGACCTGCCAGTGATCCACGTCAGCGAGCGGCCCTGGGAGCTCGGCAAGAACTACCGCACCGACCTCGCGGTTCAGGCCGACGTGAAGCAGACCTTGTGCGCCCTGTTGCCGATCGTGCGTGCGCAGCGCTCTTCGCAGGCGGCCGCGCAGGCCGCCGCTCGCCTCTCGCAGCTCGCGCAGCGCAACTGGACCGCGCAGCGCGAGAAAGCGGCTTCGCAGGCGATGCAGGCCGCCGGCACCACGCCGATCGACCCGCGGTTCCTGATGCTGCAAATCGCCGACCACCTGCCCCGCGACGGCGTCGTCGTCGAGGAGGCGCTGACCTCGTCGACTGCGCTGCCCGGCCTGCTGCGGATGGCCGACCGGCAGGCGTTGTACGGCCTGTCCAGCGGCGGACTGGGGTTCGCGATGCCCGGCGCGATCGGCGTCGCGCTGGCGCTGCCGGGACGTCGCGTGACCGCTGTGGTCGGCGACGGCAGCGCGATGTACGGCATCCAGGCGCTCTGGACCGCCGCGCACCTGAAGCTGCCGATCACCTACCTGATCCCCAACAATCGCAGCTACCGCATTCTCAAGGAGCGCCTGGTCTCGATGCGCGCGACGGACCGCTTCGTCGGCATGGACATGCGCGATCCGGCGATCGACTTCGCCGGGCTCGCGCAATCGATGGGAATGCCTGCCAGACGAGTGAGCGACCCGGGCGATCTGGTGCCGGCGCTCAGGGAAGCCGCCGACCGTGACGGCCCCGGCCTGATCGAGGTGATGGTGGCCGACGGATTCGGCGGCTGAGCCCGCAACCGCGGCACGCCGCACTGCCCCGCGGCGCAGGCGCGAAACGTCAGCCTCGGGCGACGGGGCGCGCCGAAATCACGTGGCCGACCTGCCAGGGTCGGGGCAGTCTTGCGTGCTCGCGCAGAATCGTCGCAAGCCGTTGTCCGAGTTCATCGGGCATCGGCGCGGTGCGCCGTGCCGCGATGTCCACGTGCACCGACAGCGACTCGTAGGTCGCCGCGAGCCAGCCCTCGGTCGCGTGGAACATTTCCTGATAGAAGTGCACCCGCTTGTGGTCGAAGTCGAGCAGCCGCGCCTCGTAGCGCAGCGGATCGCCCTCCTTGACCTCGCGCACGAAGCTCAGATGCGACTCGAGCGCGAAGGTCGACGATCCGTGGCGCTTGCGGAACGCCTGCGTGAACCCGAGCCAGTCGAAGAACGCGTCGGCCGCGATGTCGAAGGCCACGTGGTAGTAGCCGACGTTCATGTGCCCGTTGTAGTCGATCCACGCCGGAAGCACGACCGCGGTGGCACGGGCAAAGGGTGTGTCGATCTCCATCGGTTCTCGCTTCGATATGCGCTGCGAGGCAACGGCGCGCGGGCCGGTCACCGGCCGGGCGATCCGCCGCCGCTCGTTCTGCGCGCGACGCGGGCCAGCCTGATCACGAGCAGGATCAGGGGTGCGGCGTGATAGAAGAGATCGAACACGTCGATCGGACGCGACAGCGTGCCCGCGGCGAGCATTTTCAGCTTCTGCCAGAGATGCGGCTCGGGCACGAACGGCGCCAGGCCGAGCGCCAGCGCGAGCAGCACCAGCACGTACAGCGGGATGCGGTCGAGCCAGTTCATGCGCAACGTCCGCGCGAACATGTGCGATGTCCACGCGAGCATGTGCGATGTCCGCGCGAACACCGCCGACAGTTTCCGGCCGGCGCGCTCATCGGGCGCCCAGCCGCTTCTTCACGTCCAACCCGACGCCCTTGTTGACGAACTCGTAGCTCGCGACCTTCGACAGATCCACGTCGTCCGCCTTGTAGAGCCCGGCCTTCACCATCTTGTCGTAGAAGTCGCGCACGCGCGCCCCGCTCATCGCACCGATGCCCTTGGTGATCGCCTCGCCCGAGTCGACCACGCCCTGCTCGCGGATCAGCGCGACCGATTTTTCGAGTTCGTCGTCCGTCATGTCCGGGTTGTCCTTGCGCATCAGCGCGTTGGCCGCCTTGCGATCGCCGTACAGATAGTTGTACCAGCCCAGGATCGACGCGTCGACGAAGCGCCTGACCAGGTCCGGCTTGTTCTTCACCATGTCCGTGCGCGCCTCGATCACTGTCGAATAGGTGGAGAAGCCGTGGTCGGCCAGCAGGTGAACGATCGGCTTGAATTTGCCCTGGTTCTCGACGTAGATCGGCTCGGCAACAGAGTAGCCCTGCTGCACCGCCTTGTCGTTGGCCAGGAAAGGGCCGAGGTTGTAGTTGTAGGGTTTGAGCTGCTCGTCCCTGAAGCCGTGCTGCACCTTGAGCCATTGCCACCAGGTGAACTGGCCGTCCTTGGCCACCATCACGACCGGCGCCTTGGCGAGGTCCGCGAAATTCTCGTAGCCCTGACCGGGATGCGCGAGCAGCGCCTGCGGGTCCTTCTGGAACATGGCCGCCACCACGACGACCGGAAGCCCGTTCTTCACGTTGTCGAACGTGTGAAGCAGGTTGCCGGTCATCAGGAAGTCGATCTTGCCCGCCGGCAGAAGCGGTCGATTGTTCACTTGCGGTCCGCCCTGCTGGATCGTCACGTGCAGGCCGTACTTCCGGTAGGTCCCGTCCGCCACCGCCTGATAGAAGCCACCGTGGGCCGCCTGCGCCTTCCAGTTCGTCGCGAACACGACCTTGTCCAGCGCAAGCGCGGGCGACGTGCCGACTGCCGCGACAGCGCAGGCCATGCACGCCAGTCGTGCCAGATGCAGGATTGCATTCATCTTCGTGTGCTCCTTGCCGATCACCGCCCGGGGCCGGTCTCGGATTCGTGCCAGCGGCCCAGCAGTCGACGCGCCAGCAGGTTGAACAGAAGGAAGATCGCGATGCCGGTGAAAGATACCAGCAGCAGCGCTGCGAACATCTTCGGCACTTCGGTCCGGAAACTGGCCTCCAGTATCCGCGACGCCAGGCCCGTCTCCCTGCCCGCGGCGCCCGCGGTGAACTCCGCCACGACCGCGCCGATCAGCGACAGACCGCCCGCAACCTTCAGCCCGGCGATGAAATACGGCAGCGCCGACGGCGCGAGCAGCAGGCGCAGGCGCTGCCAGCGCGTTGCCTGATACATCGTGAACAGATCGTGCAGATTGGGGTCGGCGGAGCGCAGGCCGATGGCCGTGTTCGACAGCACCGGGAAGAACGCGACGATCCAGGCGCAGATCAGCAGCGCCGCGGTCGTGCTGTCGACGTAGATCAGGATCAGCGGCGCGATCGCGACAATCGGCGTCACCTGCAGCACCACCGCGAACGGGAACAGCGAACGCTCGATCCACGGCGACATCGCGAATAGCGCGGCGAGCGCCACGCCCAGCACCGCCGACAGCAGCAGCGCGCCGAAGGTGATCTTGATCGTGAACCACCAGGAATGTGCGAGAGACCCGAAGTTCTCCCAGAGGGTGGTCAGGATCAGGCTGGGTGCGGGGAGGATGTAGTGCGGAATCCGTGCGATGCGCGCCAGCGCCTCCCAGCCGAGCACCGCGGCGACGAATACGAGCACCGGGAGAACGACGGCGGCACGCCCGGCAAGCAGGTTCCCGGCCGACGGCTCCCGTGCGTCCCGACCCATCAGCCGGCCTCCTGCTCGCCGGCGCGCAACGCGTTCGACACGCGGCTGCACATCAGCGCGTAGCGCTGCGAGGTCCTGAACTCGTCGGAGCGCGGATACGGCTCGTCCACCGTCAGTTCGGCCACCACCCGCCCCGGACGCGCGCTCATCACGACGATGCGCCGGCTCAGGTAGACCGCCTCGAAAACGCTGTGCGTGACGAACAGCGCGGTCAGGCCGCGCGCCTGCCACCACAGAAGCAGGTCGTCGTTCAGGCGGTTGCGCGTGATCTCGTCGAGCGCCGCGAAGGGCTCGTCCATCAGCAGCAGCCACGGTCCGGATGCGAGGGCGCGGGCGATCGACACCCGCATCTTCATCCCGCCCGACAATTCGCGCGGGTAGGCGGCGTCGAACCCGTCCAGGCCAACGCCGCGCAGCAGCGCGTGGACCTGCTCGCGCGCCTGGCCGCGGGAGCGGCCCGCAAGTCGCAACGGCAGCCAGACGTTGTCGAACACCGTGGCCCACGGCATCAGCGTGGGCTCCTGGAACACGAAGGAGGTCGGCGGCATGCCTGGCTCGTGTGCCTGCTCCGCGAGGCGGATCGTCCCCTCGGTCGGCGCCTCGAGACCGGCGACCGCGCGAAGCAGCGTGCTCTTGCCGCAGCCCGACGGCCCGAGGATCGCGACGAACTCTCCGGCATCGACCGTCAGCGAGACGTCGGCGAGCGCCTGCGTCGCGTTCGCAAAGCGCTTGCCCATCCGCTCGATCGCGATCGCCGCATCCATGGCGCGTCAGACTATCACCAGTCGCGACCGCCCAGTCTCCGCCGGATGCCGCGACAGGGGGATCCCATCGGCTGGCGCGCGAAACGCCGGCTGGCGCGTCACCACCGCACTGACCGAGACCCTGCGCGGCGCGCGGGTCCGGTCCGCCGGCAGGCCTGCTCCGACCTTCAGGTCACGACCTGCGCCAGTTCGCCCTTGCGATAGCGCTCGATCATCACCTTGAGCGGCGTCGGACCGATCTTGCTGCCCTGCCCCATGCAGCCGAATTCGCGATAGCGCTGCAGGCAGATCGCCTTGGCCGCCTCGCGCGCGGGCTTCAGATACTCGCGCGGGTCGAACTTGCCCGGATTCTCGAACAGGAACTGGCGGATCGCGGCGGTCATCGCCAGGCGAATGTCGGTGTCGATGTTGATCTTGCGCACGCCGAACTTGATCGCTTCCTGGATCTCCTCGACCGGCACGCCGTAGGTCTCTTTCATGTCGCCGCCGTACTTGCGGATCGTGGCGAGCAGGTCCTGCGGCACCGACGACGACCCGTGCATCACCAGGTGCGTGTTCGGGATGCGCGCGTTGATCTCCTTGATCCGAGAGATCGCGAGGATGTCGCCGGTGGGCTTGCGCGAGAACTTGTAGGCGCCGTGGCTGGTGCCGATCGCGATCGCGAGCGCGTCGACCTGCGTGTTCCGCACGAAGTCGGCCGCCTGCTCCGGGTCGGTGAGCAGCTGCTCGCGGGTCATCGTCCCTTCGGCGCCGTGACCGTCCTCCTTGTCGCCCTTCATCGTCTCCAGAGAACCGAGACAGCCGAGCTCGCCCTCGACGGTGACGCCCACCGCGTGCGCCATATCGACCACCTTGCGGGTGACGTCGACGTTGTAGTCGTAGCTTGCGATGGTCTTGCCGTCCTCCTGCAGCGACCCGTCCATCATCACCGACGAGAAGCCGAGGTCGATCGCCCCCTTGCACACCACGGGCGACTGCCCGTGGTCCTGGTGCATCACGACCGGCACCTTCGGGTAGGACTCGACCGCGGCTTCGATCAGGTGGCGCAGGAAGTGTTCGCCCGCGTACTTCCGGGCGCCCGCCGACGCCTGCATGATCACCGGCGCGTCGACCTCTGACGCGGCGCTCATGATCGCCTGCACCTGCTCGAGATTGTTCACGTTGAAGGCCGGGATCCCGTAGCCGTTCTCGGCGGCGTGGTCCAGCAGTTGTCGCATCGATACCAGGGCCATGTTTGCCTCCTGAAGTCAGAAACTCTGTCCAGCGCCGCAGCCGGGCTTGGCACGGGCGCTCGACGCAATTCCCGAAAGTCGCATTATCGCGCGGCGATCGGGCTCATTATCGCGCAGCGCCCCGGCGGCCGGCAGTGACAATTGACGCCCGCCGGCCAGCGCCGCCGCACTGCGCTACCCGCGACCGATCTGCGCGAGCAGCTCGAACGAACGCAGCCGCGCCGCATGGTCGAAAATCGGCCCGGACACGATCAGTTCGTCCGCCCCGGTCTGCTCGATGAAGCCGCGCAGTTCGCGCGCGACCGTCTCCGGGGAACCGACGAACGCGCACGACAGCATCCGCATCGCCTGCGCCTTCTCGGCCGGGGTCCAGAAGCTGTCGATGTCGTCGATCGGCGGCGGCATCCGGCCCCGGGTGTTGCGGATCATGCGGGTGAACGACTGCTGCACGCTGGTGAACAGGTAGCGCGCCTCGTCGTCGGTGTCGGCCGCGACGACGTTCACGCACGGCATCGCGTACGGGCGATCGAGCTGCGCCGAAGGCTTGAACCGCTCGCGGTAGATGCGCAACGCCTGGTGCAGCGCATCGGGCGCGAAGTGGGACGCGAACGCGTACGGCAGTCCGAAGGCGGCGGCGAGCTGCGAGCCGTACAGGCTCGAGCCGAGGATCCAAAGCGGCACATTGAGTCCCGCGCCCGGCACCGCGCGATACGGCTGGCCCGGCTGGACCGGACCGAAGAGCGCCTGCAACTCGAGCACGTCGTCGGGAAACGTGTCCGCCGCCGCCGGGTCGCGCCGCAGCGCTCGCGCCGTGACCTGGTCGGTGCCGGGCGCGCGGCCGAGCCCGAGATCGATGCGACCCGGATACAGCGACTCGAGCGTCCCGAACTGCTCCGCGATCACCAGCGGCGAGTGGTTGGGCAGCATCACGCCGCCGGAACCGACACGGATGGTCCGCGTTCCGCCCGCCACGTAACCGATCACCACCGACGTCGCGGCGCTCGCGATGCCGGTCATGTTGTGGTGCTCGGCCATCCAGTAGCGGCGATAACCCCAGGCTTCGGCGTGCTGCGCAAGATCCAGCGTATGGCGCAATGCATCCGCCGGCGTGTCGCCCTCACGGACGGGAACGAGATCAAGAACGGAAAGCGGGATCATCGGATGCCCCATGAGTATCAATCGAACTTGGCCGACACTCCGGCCACCAGCGACGTGTCGTCGTTGCTGAGCCCCGCACCGGGGTCGCTATTGTAGCGATGGCTCAGCGTCACGGTCAGGCTCATGGTCTTGTTGATCGCGACCGCCACGCCTGCGTCGAAGGTGGTGCGCAACTCTCCGCTGTCGGTGAGGTTCGGGTAGACCACCAGACGCTGCCTGAAAGAGGTCGTGTCGGTGAACCGGTGGGTCGACTCTTCCCCGAGCAGCAACTCGCCGTAACCATGGCGCGACTGGACTTCGCCCGCGATCAGTTGCGCGTCGAAATAGCTTTCCTGCGAGTACCCCAAGCCGGTGAACACGTCCCACCGGTTCAGCTCTGTCTTGATCAGGTGGTATCCCACGCCCGCTGCGGCCGACACGCGGCTGGACAGGTTGGCCGGCTCGTCGCGCAGGAACTCGCCGGACCCGAAGCCGAACCACTGTCCGCTCAAGTTCCGGTCGTAGCGTCCGCGCAGTTCCAGCAGGTCGGAGGTCTTGACGCCGTCGTTGCGGCCGTAGAGCAGGCGCCCGCCCGCCGACCACTTGTCGATCTCCGTCTCACGCACGCCTTCGCCGTTCAGATTCAGTGTCGTCGAATCGCTGTTGCCGGAAGAAAGGTTCGCCCCCGCACCCAGTGCGAACCGCCACTTTCCGTCCGGCTTGACGGTCGCCTGTCCGTGCGCGGCACCGGCGTAGAGCAGGGCGGTCGAGAGCGCGATTGCGATGGATATACGTCGTGTCATGAGTTTCCTCCATTGGATGGTGAGCGTGGGTCCCACGATCGGATCGGCTGCGCGGCGCATGGCTGTACCGGCGGGAAACGCGCGCGGGCAGACTGGCGCCGCAAGGCCCTGCGGGGAGTCGCCGCGCGCAGGCGCTACGACGACGCAGCCGGGTACGAATCGGCCGGCAAGGCAGGGATGCCGATCTGGCCGGCACCCCGGGAACGCGACGGTACGACTGCCGCGGCGCCTCGGCGCGATGGCCGGGCAGTCCGCGGCCCGCAGGCCGCAGCGATCCCCGAGCTTACGCGATCACGCGTGTTCGCCGACCCGCACGATCTTCAGCGAATTGGTCCCGCCCGATTTTCCGATCGGCTCGCCGATCGTGATGATGATCAGGTCGCCCTTCTCCACCACGCCGCGCTCGATCAGTTTCTGCTCGGCCTCGATCAGCAGGGCCTCGCGTTCGTGCGCCTGGTAGGTGAAGAGGATCGGGTGCGTCTCGCGGTACAGGCACATTCGCCTGCGGGTGCCCTCTTCCGGCGTCAGCGCATAAATCGGCACACCGGAATCGATCCGCGACATCCACAGCGCGGTCGACCCTGACTGGGTCAGCGCGACGATCGCGCGCACGTGCAGGTGCTGCGCGACGAAGAGCGCGCTCATCGCGATCGTCTGGTCCACGCGGGTGAACGCGCGGTTCAGGAAGGCCGCGTCCAGCGAACTCGACTGGGAGCGGTCGGCCTCCGCGCAGATGCGCGCCATCGATTCGACAGTTTCCACCGGGTACTTGCCAGCCGCGGTCTCGGCCGACAGCATCACTGCGTCGGTACCGTCGAGCACCGCGTTGGCCACGTCCGAGACCTCGGCGCGCGTGGGCACCGGCGCCTCGATCATCGACTCCATCATCTGCGTCGCGGTGATCGTGAGCTTGTTCAGCTCGCGCGCCATGCGGATCATGCGCTTTTGCAGCGCCGGTACCGCAGCGTCGCCGACCTCGACGGCGAGATCGCCGCGCGCGACCATGATGCCGTCGGAGGCCTTCAGGATCTCCTCGAGGTTGCCGATCGCCTCGAAGCGCTCGATCTTGGCGATCACCAGCATCTTGCCGCCGGCCGCACGCATCAGTTCGCGCGCCATGTACATGTCGCCGGCGTTCTTCGGGAAGGACACCGCGAGAAAATCGGCCTCCAGCGCAACCGCGGTGCGGATGTCGTCCATGTCCTTCGATGTGAGCGCCGGGGCCGACAGACCGCCGCCCTGCCGGTTGATGCCCTTTCGGTTCGACAGCACGCCGCCCACGATCACGGTGCACTCGATCGTGGTCGCACTGGTCGCATCGACCCGCATCGTCATCCGGCCGTCGTTGAGCAGCAGCGTGTCGCCGGGCTTCACGTCGTGGACGAGCTCCTTGTAGTCCAGGCCGACGCGCGTGGCGTCGCCGATCACGCAATCGATGTCGAAGGTGAAACGATCGCCCGGCTCGAGGTCCACCTTGCCGTCGGCGAACTTGCCGATCCGGATCTTCGGGCCCTGAAGATCGGCGAGCACGCCGATGTCGCACCCGCGCTGCGCCGCGATCCTGCGCACCTCGCGCACCGTGGCGACATGCTCATCGGTGCTGCCGTGCGAAAAGTTGATCCGAACGACGTTGACGCCTGCCGCGATGATCCGCTCGAGGACGACCGGGTCGCTCGACGCGGGTCCAAGGGTGGCGACTATCTTCGTGGCACGCAGCATCCGGAATCCTTTTTCAAGACATGGAAAGCCGAATTGTGACTCAACTGCTCGCGCGCTGCGCAAGCGCCTCGACCGCCGGAAGGGTCTTGCCTTCGAGGAACTCGAGGAACGCGCCCCCGCCGGTCGAGATGTAGCCGATCTTCGAGGTGATGCCGAACTTGGCGATCGCCGCCAGCGTGTCGCCGCCCCCCGCGATCGAGAACCCCTGCGAGTCGGCGATCGCGCGCGCGACCGTCTCGGTGCCCTTGGCGAATGCGTCGAACTCGAATACGCCCACCGGGCCGTTCCAGACGATGGTGCCGGCGCCGCGCAGCTGCTCCGCGAGTGCCGCCGCGGTCTTGGGACCGATGTCGAGGATCAGGTCGTCGGCGGCGACCTGCGTCGCATCCTTCACCGTCGCGGCGGCGCTGGCCGAGAACTCCTTCGCGCAGACCACGTCCCCGGGAATCGGCACCTGCGCGCCGCGCGCGGCCATTGCGTCGATGATCTTCTTCGCCTGCCCTGTCAGGTCCGCCTCGGCCAGCGACTTGCCGATCGGCAGCCCGACGGCCGCCATGAAGGTGTTCGCGATGCCGCCGCCCACGATCAGCTGGTCGACTTTGGCCGCGAGCGACTCGAGGATGGTCAGCTTGGTCGAGACCTTCGAGCCGGCGACGATCGCCACGAGCGGCCGGCGGGGATTTCCGAGCGCCTTTCCCAGCGCGTCGAGCTCGGCCGCCAACAGCGGTCCGGCGCAGGCGACAGGCGCGTACTTCGCCATGCCGTGCGTCGTCGCTTCGGCCCGGTGCGCGGTACCGAACGCGTCGTTCGCATAGACGTCGCACAGCGCCGCCATCTTGCGGGCGAGCGCGTCGTCGTTCTTCTTCTCGCCCTTGTTGCAGCGACAGTTCTCGAGCAGCACCACCTCGCCCGGCGTCACCGTGAATCCGCCGTCGACCCAGTTCGCCACCAGCCGCACCTCGCGGCCGAGCAGCTCGGCCAGCCGCTTCGCGATCGGCGCCAGCGAGTCCTCCGGGCGCAGCTGGCCCTCGGTCGGGCGACCGAGGTGCGAGGTCACCATCACCGCGGCGCCCGCCTTCAGGCAGTGCTCGATCGCGGGAACCGATGCGCGGATGCGCGTGTCGTCGGTGATCGCGTGCGCATCGTCCTGGGGCACGTTCAGGTCGGCGCGGATGAACACACGCTTGCCGCGCAGGTCGAGGTCGGTGAGTCGCTTGAACTGCATATGCATCGCTCCATCGGGTGGACCCGCGATCGGCGCGGATCGGGCAGGCGCAGCGCGCGCCGTTCTTGGACGGTCTCGCGCAGGATCGCCGCGGAACGCGATGCTGAACCCGGGACCATCGGGTCGGGCACGGCGGACCGCGCGACACGCCGGCCGCGCGGCACCGTGCCTCGCGTCACTTCGCCGACATCAGCGCCATGGTGGTGTCCAGCATCCGATTGCTGAAGCCCCATTCGTTGTCGTACCAGGACGAGACCTTGACCAGCCGCCCGGAGACCTTCGTCAGCGTCGCGTCGTAGGTCGACGACGAGGGATTGTGATTGAAGTCGACCGACACCAGCGGCGCGTCGCTGTAGGCGAGCACGCCCTTGAGCGCGCCTTCCGAGGCCTCGCGCATGATCTTGTTGATCTCGTCGACGCTGGTATCGCGCGCCGCGATGAACGACAGATCGACGATCGACACGTTGATCGTCGGCACGCGCATCGCGTAACCGTCCAGCCGGCCGTTGAGCTCCGGCAGCACGAGGCCGACGGCCGACGCCGCGCCGGTCTTGGTCGGGATCATCGACATCGTCGCCGAGCGGGCGCGGCGCAGGTCCTCGTGATAGACGTCGGTGAGCACCTGATCGTTCGTGTACGCATGGATGGTGGTCATCAGGCCGTTCACCAGGCCGATCTTGTCGTGCAGCGGCTTGACCAGCGGCGCCAGGCAGTTGGTGGTGCACGACGCGTTGGAGATCACCGTGTCGCCAGCCTTGAGCACGCCATGGTTCACGCCGTAGACGATGGTGGCGTCGACGTCCTTGCCGCCGGGCGCCGAAATGATCACCTTCTTCGCCCCGCCCTTCAGATGCGCGGACGCCTTTTCCTTGCTGGTGAAGAAGCCGGTGCACTCGAGCACCACGTCCACGCCGAGTTCGCCCCAGGGAAGATCGGCCGGGTTGCGATTGGCGAGCACCTTGATCCGGTCGCCGTTGACGACGATCGCGTCGCCGTCGACCTGCACCGTGCCGGGAAACTTGCCGTGCGCCGTGTCGTACTGCGTGAGGTGGGCATTGGTCTTGGCGTCGCCCAGGTCGTTGATCGCGACGATCTCGATCGGGTGCGACTTGCCGCCCTCGTAGTGGGCACGAAGGATGTTGCGGCCGATGCGGCCGTAACCGTTGATAGCGACTCGAATCGTCATGGTGATCTCTCCCGGAGGTTGCGTTGAATTTCCCGACCGACGCGGCGAATGCGCGCGCTCAGCGGCGCGCAGCGCGCTGGAGCACCGCGCGCACCGTGTCGGCGACATTCGCCGGCGTCAGGCCGAACAGTTCGTAGAGCTGCGGCGCGGGCGCGGACTCGCCGAAGCGATCGATGCCGACCACCGCGTCGCAGCGGTACTTCCACCAGAAGTCGGTGACGCCGGCTTCCACCGCGATGCGCGGCAGATTGCCGGGCAGCACGTTGCGTTTGTAGGCGTCGTCCTGGCGATCGAACACCGTCGTCGACGGCATCGAGACCACCCGGACCGCGACCCCCTGCTCGGCGAGAAGGTCGCGCGCGGCCAGCGCCAGGCCGACTTCCGAGCCGGTGGCGATCAGCACCGCCCTGGCCTCCGCCGCGTCCCGAAGCACGTAGGCGCCGCGGCGAATCGCCGCGACCTGGCCCTCGGAGCGCGTGACGAAGGGCACCGCCTGGCGCGAGAACAGCAGCGAGGACGGGCCGTCGTGACGCTCGATCGCGCTCGCCCAGGCCAGCGCCGACTCGACCGGGTCTGCCGGGCGCCAGACGTCCATCTGCGGAATCAGCCGCAGCGTGGCCACGTGCTCGATCGGCTGGTGGGTGGGGCCGTCCTCGCCGAGGCCGATCGAGTCGTGGGTAAACACGAACACGACGCGCTGGCGCATCAGTGCTGCCATTCTCAGCGCGTTGCGCGAATAGTCGGAGAAAGTGAGGAAAGTCCCGCCGTAAGGGATGAAGCCGCCGTGCAGCGCGAGCCCGTTCATGATCGCGCTCATGCCGAATTCGCGAACGCCGTAGTTGATGTGGCGCCCCGGCACGAGGCCGTGTCCCGTCGCGCGCAACGCGCCGCTGCCCTTGAAATTGGTGAGGTTGCTTCCGGTGAGGTCGGCCGAGCCGCCGAGCAGCTCGGGCAATGCCGGGCCGAGGTGGTCGAGCGCATTCTGCGAGGCCTTGCGCGTCGCGATCTTCTCGGCGCGCGCGATCGCGTCCTCGACCATCCGTTCGGCGATGTCGTCCCAGTCCGCGGGCAGCTCGCCGCGCATGCGGCGCTCGAACTCCTGCGCCTCGGCGGGATTGGCCTGCCGATAGCGGTCGAACAGTGCCGACCAGTTCGCCTGGGCCGCTGCACCTGCTTGCCTCGCATCCCAGGCGGCGCGCACGTCGTCCGGCACCTGCCAGGGTTCGAACGCTCCGTCGCCCATCGCCTCCCGCGACAGCCGGATCTCCTCGGCGCCCAGCGGTTCGCCGTGCGCCTTCGCCGTGCCGGCCCGATTCGGCGAGCCCTGGCCGATCACCGTACGGCACTGGATCAGCGTGGGCGCGAAACGCCCGTCGCGACCGTTGCGTGCCCAGTCGCCCGCCAGCGCGATCGCGCGCTCCACCGCCCAGGCGTCGTGACCGTCCACATCGGCGATGACGTGCCAGCCGTAGGCCTGGAACCTGGCGACGGTGTCGTCGGAAAACCAGTGCTTGACCTCGCCGTCGATCGAGATGCCGTTGTCGTCGTACAGCGCGACCAGCCTCGAGAGCTTCAGCGTCCCGGCGAGCGAGCACGCCTCGTGGGACACGCCTTCCATCAGGCAGCCGTCGCCGACGAACACCCAGGTCAGATGATCGACGATGTCGAGGCCGTCCCGATTGAACTGGGCCGCGAGCATTCGCTCGGCCAGCGCCATCCCCACCGCATTGGCCAGTCCCTGGCCGAGCGGCCCGGTCGTCGTTTCGACGCCGGGAGTGACCCCGACCTCCGGGTGGCCCGGCGTGTGCGAGTGCAGCTGGCGGAAGTTCTTGAGTTCCTCGATCGGCAGGTCGTAGCCGGTCAGATGCAGCAGCGCGTACAGCAGCATCGAACCGTGGCCGTTGGACAGCACGAACCGGTCCCGATCGGCCCACTTGGGATCCGCCGGATTGTGCTTGAGGTGGCGCGACCACAGCGCCACCGCGATCTCGGCCATGCCCATCGGCATTCCCGGATGTCCCGAATTGGCCTGCTGTACCGCGTCCATCGCGAGCACCCGGATCGCGTCGGCCATCCGGCGGGTCTCGGCGCCGAGCGCCTGACTGGAGAGTTCACGGGAGGTCATCGAGGGCTCCACCGGGGAAAACCTTGGATTTTACCAAAGCAATTCACCGAAAACCGCGCTCTCGAAGCGAGGGCGCTATAATCAAAAGCTTTCCTGTCGACATACTCCCCCGGCACCAGGCGGATTCGCCCCCGGCAAAGCTCGAAACCCGAGCGGCAGGGAACGTCGGGCACTGCGAGCGGCTGAAGCGCTGCGGAGCGGGAGACAGGACGACAATTATCCGGCCTTGCGGGCGATTTCCGCTGATCTGGTCGTAGGGGTGACACTAGGTTGGTATGAATGCAAGGACTGCATCTCACCGCTGATCTGTATGGCTGCGGCTGTCCCGGTCAGCTGATGATAGACGCACAGGCGCTGGCCGAACTGTGCCGGCGTGCGGTGGGCGACGCCCAACTGACGGTGGTCGACGAGAAGTTCTTCACCTTTCCCGACTACGAGGGTCAGCCCGGCGGCGTCACCGGTGCGGTCCTGCTTGCCGAGTCGCACCTCGCGCTGCACACCTGGCCCGAGCGCTCGGGCGTCACCCTCGACGTCTACGTCTGCAACTTCTCGACCGACAATTCGGGCAAGGCCGAGAAGCTGATGGACGACCTGATCATCGCCTTCTCCCCGGCCGAGCAGAACACGAACCGGATCCTGCGCGGCTCCGCGGACCCGTCGACCAAGGCCGACGAGCTGCTCCTCGAATGGCTGAACCACGACAGCGCGTTCGGCTACCGGGCTGAACGCCGGCTCGAAACCGTGCGATCCCAATACCAGACCGTCGAGGTGTTCGACACGCCGCAGTTCGGCAAGCTGTTCCGGCTCGACGGGTTCTACATGACCTCGGAAAGGGACGAGTTCTTCTATCACGAGCCGATCGTGCACTGCGCCGCGCTGGCGCATCCGAACCCCAGATCCGCACTGGTGATCGGCGGCGGCGATGGCGGATCGAGCGAAGAGCTGCTCAAGCACAGCACGATAGAGCGAGTCGTGATGGCCGAGCTCGACCCTGAAGTGGTCCGCGTCGCGACGCGCTATCTCGGAAACGTCCACCGCGGCGCATTCGACGATCCGCGCCTGCAGGTCCACATTGGCGACGGTTTCGAGTTCACCGCGAAACTCGGCGAGAAGTTCGACCTGATCATCTTCGACCTCACCGATCCCGACACGCCGGCCGCGCGCCTGTACACGCCCGAGTTCTTCGCGATGGCCAAGCGCGCGCTCAACCCGGGCGGCGCCATCAGCCTGCACATCGGTTCGCCGATATTCCAGCCGGACCGGGTTCGCCGGATGCTCGCCGACCTTCGCTCGATCTTCTCGATCGTTCGGCCCCTCGGGCTCTACATCCCGCTTTACGGCGCCTACTGGGGGCTGGCGGTCGTCTCGGACAGCCTCGACCCGTGCGCGGTCGACACGCACACCATCGCGCAGCGACTCGCCGAGCGGCGTGTGGGCGACCTGCAGCTCTACAATGCCGAACTGCACTCGGCACTGTTCGCGCTGCCGAACTTCTACCGGGCGCTCCTTCCCTAGTCGGACGCGCGGGGCGCCTCGCAGCCGGCACGCAAGCGCCCCCTGGCCCAGCCATGACTCCGCGGTTATACCTTCCGGTCAGCCTGCGCGCGGGCGACGAGTTCGATCTCTCCACCGAGCAGTCGCACTACGTCGCGCGGGTGCTGCGGCTTCGGCCGGGCGACCCCCTGCAAGTCTTCGACGGCAAGGGGTGCCGGCACGCGGCGGTGATCGCCGCATTGCAGTCGAAGCAGGCGCGACTGCGCCTGGGCGACGCACTGGCGCCCGGCGCCGAGAGCCCGCTGAGCATCACGCTCGCCCAGTGCATCTCGAGCGCCGAGAAGATGGACTGGACGATCGAGAAGGCGGTGGAACTCGGCGTCGCAGCGATCCAGCCGCTGATCTCCAGGCGTTCGATCGTTCGCCTGGACGCGCAGCGCGCGCAACGGCGCAGCGAGCACTGGCAGCGACTGATCGTCGCCGCCTGCATGCAGTGCGGGCGCGACCGGCTGCCGGCACTGGCGCCGACGACCGATCTGTCGCGCTGGCTCGCGCCACCGGCGCCAGGCGTCACCGCACTGGTTCTCGTCCCCGGGGGGGCCGTCCGGCTTTCGCGAATCGACACACCGGCCGCGCACATCCGGCTCCTGGTCGGGCCGGAGTCGGGGCTGGCGGACGATGAGCTCGAGGCCGCTCGCGCGGCCGGCTTCATCGAGGCCTCGCTCGGCCCGCGCGTTCTGCGCACCGAAACCGCCGGGCTTGCCGCACTCGCGGTGCTGCAGGCGCGCGCGGGCGATCTGTAGCGCCTGGCCGCCCCGCGGCGTCAACCGCGCGACCGCGTCGCGCGCCGCGCCGCACCATTCACGTCGGCGCGGACGGCCGCGGCCGGATCGAATAGAACATGCGAAACGCCATGTCGCGGTCGAAGAAGAATTCGGCGGTGTCGCGAAACACGTCGAGCAGCGCATTGCGGTCGTCCGCGCTGAAGAGCTCCGGACCCGGCATGCTTTTCAGGATCACCACGAAGCCCGGCTGCTCGGCGTCCGACAGCGGCTTGAGTTCCCTCATGCAGTCGTACAGCGCGTCCAGATTGCGGCCGAAGTGCGCGGGCAGCTCGAACGCCTTGGCCAGCGACTCCAGCACCTCGGCCTTGCTCGCGGTGTCCGACAGGTCGACGTAGAGCAGACGCTGGTCGGCGCGCCGAGCGCACCTGCGCAGCTCGTCGAGGTCGTAGGCACCCAGCGGAAGCACGGCATGCGGCGGAATGTTGGTAAAAGCGGTCATCGGCTCACTCGCGTATCCGCACGAAGCTTCGATAATGATCGGCGGTGTAGTAATACTCCCCCGATCGCAACGGGTTGCCTCCGGCCACGATGCGGCGCGCTCCGCGGTCGGCCGCGCCCGGTGTCATGACGGTGTACTCAGTGTAATAGCCCCGCGGCTGCCGCGGCAGAAGACCCTCGCGATTGAAGAAGGTCACGCCGTCCTTGTCGAAACGGAACGGACCGCCGCGGCGGATTGCCGAGAGCGTGGACCGCGCCTCGCGAGGCAGGTCGTCGACCAGAATCTCGCCGACGGCGGGGACGACGGAATGCGGCGAGTCGCGCGCTTGCACGAGGGGTGCAGCGCCGACCAGAGCGACAAGACAACACAGGATCCAGCGCATCCACATGGGCGCCATGCTAAATCACCTGGCGCCGCGGGGAAAGCACTGGAAACCGACGCGCCGAGGCGCGCGCTGCAAGTGTGCGAAGCCGCGCGGAGAACGGTGATCGACTGGACCGGCGGCTTGCCGGCGGTCAGTCGGCGCGCCGCGGCGCGCGTCAGCCCGGAACGGCTTCGGTCTCGGCCTGCGCTTCGGGCGGCTGATCGACGGCGCCGGCCGAAATCGACTCGATTGCCCTGTCGAGCGTCGATTCAATTTGCAGGATTCGTGCGCGGCCACCGTCGAAAAGCGCCGCCAATTGACTGCGATCGAGCGACAGCGCGCCTTCAGGGTGCCTGCTGAGCACGTAGAGGCGGTGCGCGGGGCTTACCCACGCAAGCCGGTAAGCCTGGAACTCGCCGGTGTCGTCCAGGTCGACCTCGATCGAATCACCGCGTTTGAGTTCGCCGAGATAGATCGAGCGCGCCTCGATGGTCGGCGGATCGGTGCGTACGGGTTCGGACGGAGGAGCGACCGGCGCGAACTGGATCTTTCCGTCCGGACGCATCTTCAGATTCGACGGCTTGCGTTCCGCCGCCGCAGCAGCCGCCTCCTTTGCCGCGCCGATCGCGTTGGTGTGCGACTTGAGCAGCGCGTCGAAGAACTCCTCGCGCCGGGCATCCGGCATGCTGACCATGCGCACGCCGCGCATCAAGCCGTTGATCAGCTTCGGCAGCAAGGCCGCGAGGCGCGACACGTCCTCCGGATACTTGGGAGCGACGCTCCAGATCAGCCCTTCCGCGACGGAGAGTGCGTCGTCGAAGCCGATTGCCGCCGACGCGCCGCAGACCTGGGCCTCGGCGAGAACGATCGACCACCATTCGTCGAGGAACGCCTTCATGAACTCCGGCGTCTCCGGATCCACCCTGTCGTGCAGCCTGGCGAGCGCGAGGCCACGCGCGTGTCCGACCGCCTCCGCGTGCTCCGCGTCGCGGGTGATCTGCGCGATGCGCTCGGCGCGCCTCGCGAGCTCGTCGTCTGCCAGGGCGTCGATGCGCTCGCGAGCGTCGTCGAAGACACTCAGGTCCCGATCGAATTCAAGCAGAACGGACTCGACCACCGCCTCCACGCCCTTGACCAGCAGCGAATCGGCGCCGAGGTCGGCATCCGGGTCGGCCGCGACTTCGGTGATGCGATCGATGAGGCGGCGCATCGGGTGCTGTCGCCTCGCGAAGAAGCTGCGATCGATCAGCGCCGCCTTGACCGCGACGACCTGCAGGCGAAGCAGCTGCTGCTTGACGATGTCGGCGAGCCGCTTGTCCGCGTAGATATAGTCGAACACCATCGACACGATCTCGACGGTGAGCTGGTCCAGCGCCGTGCCCTTTTCCTTCGCGTGATCGCCCAGATCCGCGAGCAGCTGCGCGGGAACGACCGCCGCGCTCGCCGAGCTCGCCTGCAGGTGGCTCAGCGCATCCAGCAGCGGCGGCTCGGCCGAGGGGATCGGCAGGTCCGCCACCGCGAAGATGTCCGGGTTCGAGAGCATCCGCGTCGCGCTTTCGCGCGCGCCGGCGCCTCCCAATGTCAGTTGCGACAGCACCGACTGGATCTCGCGCTCGACCGCAGACATCGGTGCGCCGGTCCCCGGCTCCGGCGCGGCGGCATTCGCGGACTGTTCGCCGGCGGGCCCCGTGGGTTTCTTGTGCGTCTCGTCCGGCGCGGGCCGCTTCTTGTCGGCCTGCTGCGTCACCTTCGGACGGAGCTTCGGCAGCACGTGGTTGGACTTCAGGCGATCGTTGACGGTGTTGTAGACCTGATTCAGGTTCGCCGATACGTGCGGCTCGAACGCGTCGAGCAGCGCTGACTGCACCTCGGGCCGCGGAGCGAGCTCGTTGATGGCGCCCTTCAGCGCCTCGAAAACCGCTTCGGGCGACGCGGGATGGCGCTCCTCTTCGAACCAGTCGCGGTCCAGCAGCGCCCCGAGGCGCGCTCGAATCCCCAATACCTCGTCGGGATCGAGCTTGCCGCGCGCGCGGTGCACCAATCGATCGATCGCGAACTTTGCCTGCAGCACCGAGTCGTCGACCAGCGTCAGTTCACCGGCCGAGATCTCCGGCGCCTCGGCGGCGCGATTGAACAGGCGCCGCTCGAACACGTCGGTGAAGGAGCGGCGGAATCGCAGCTCGATCTCGGTGCGGTGCTGCCGCACGACCGAGACGGCTTCCAGCAGCGAGCGCTGCTCGTCGGGATCCTTGCTCTTGAGCGCGAGCCCCGACAGGTCTTCGCTCATCCGGTTCAGCGCCTCGCCGATGACCTTGGACAGGCGCGAGATCACGAGCTCGCGGCAGTCCTGCAGCAACTCGAAGCGACGACGAGAGTCCTCGGGCTTGGCCGGAGGCGAGACCTTCTCGTGAGAAGTGACAGCTGCGGACATCGATTGGTCGACCGTAGGTTGCGTTGCGCGGATAGCGGACCGCGTTGAAAGACTACGTTCGCACGCCCGGGACGGTCAATGTGATCGGCGGGCGCACCGCACGGCCGGGGTCACCGCGCCGACGGACGGTGCCCGCCGTGCCCGCCCGCCTTGCGTTCAGCGCTCGGCGTTGATGTCGACGACCGTCCAGGCGGTCATGTTGACGATGCGCCGCACGGTGGCCGAAGGCGTCAGGATATGGACCGGTCGGGCGGCCCCGAGCAGAACCGGTCCGACCGCGACGTTGTTGCCCGCCGCCGTCTTGAGCAGGTTGTAGCCGATGTTGGCCGCCTCGATGTTCGGCATCACCAGCAGGTTCGCGTCACCGGTCAGGCTCGAGCGCGGCATCATGCGGCTGCGGTACTTGCCGTCCAGCGCGGCATCGCCGTGCATCTCCCCGTCGACCTCGAGGTCCGGTGCACGCTCGCGGATCAGCGCGAGCGCCGCCCGAACCTTCAGCGACGACTCGCTGTCGAAGCTGCCGAAGTTCGAATGCGACAGCATTGCGACCTTGGGCAGAATGCCGAAACGGCGCAGTTCGTCCGCCGCCATCAGCGTGATCTCCGCGAGCTGCTCCGCGTTCGGCGACTCGTTGACGTGGGTATCGACGATCGTGAGCTGCCTGCTCGGCAGCATCAGCGTGTTCATCGCGGCATAGACGCTGGCGCCCTCCCGGCGGCCGATCACCTGATCGATGTAGCGCAGGTGGTACTGGTGCGTGCCGTAGGTGCCGCAGATCATGCCGTCGGCATCGCCCTTCCTGACCATCATCGCGCCGATCAGCGAAAGCCGGCGACGCATCTCGATCTTGGCAGTCTGCTCGGTCACGCCCTTGCGGTCGGCGATCTCGTGGTACTCCTGCCAGTAGCTGCGATAGCGTTCGTCCCACTCGGGGTTGATCAGATCGAAGTCGACACCGGCCCGCAGCCGCAGACCGAAGCTCTCGATGCGTTTTTCCAGGATCGCCGGCCGCCCGACCAGGATAGGCCGGGCGAGCTTCTCGTCGATGACGACCTGGGCCGCACGCAGCACGCGCTCATCCTCGCCTTCCGCATAGACCACGCGGTTGCGCTTCACGCGCCGTGCGGCCGAAAAGATCGGCCGCATGAAGTTGCCGGAGTGATAGACGAACTGCTCGAGCTGCGTGTGATACGCGTCGAAGTCCTGGATAGGCCGGGTCGCCACGCCCGAATCCATCGCGGCCTTCGCCACTGCCGGAGCGACCTTGACGATCAGCCGCGGATCGAAGGGCCGCGGGATCAGGTAGCCGGGCCCGAAGGCGAGCCCGGTCGAGCCGTAGGCCGCAGTCACCACCTCGGATTGCTCGGCACGCGCGAGGTCGGCGACCGCGCGCACCGCGGCGACCTCCATCTGCCGCGTGATCGTCGTCGCGCCGACGTCGAGCGCGCCCCGGAAGATGAACGGGAAGCACAGCACGTTGTTCACCTGGTTGGGGTAGTCGGTACGCCCGGTCGCGACGATCGCGTCGTCGCGCACCGCGCTCACCTCCTCGGGCATGATCTCCGGCGTCGGATTGGCGAGCGCGAAGATCAGCGGCCGCGGCGCCATCCGCGCGACCATGTCCTGCTTCAGCACGCCGGCGGCCGACAGTCCGAGGAGG
>JAHEDO010000010.1 GCA_024641185.1 Burkholderiaceae bacterium
CGTCGAGCACCTCCTGCGGGGCGTCGCTGCCCGGAGCCGTCGGCGGACGCCGGTACAGCTCGTTCGTGAGCAGGAAATCCTCGATGACGTCCTCGCGCGGCACCTCGAGCGCGTGCAGGATGAGCGCTGCCGCGAAGCCGGTGCGGTCCTTGCCGGCGGTGCAGTGAAAGACCAGTGGCGCGTCGCTGGCGAGCAGGTGGGCGAACAGGTCGGCGAAGCGCGACGCGTTGTCGTACACGAACCCGCGGTACGTCTGCTGCATCGCCGCGACCGCATCCTGTGCGGTGATGCGCCGACCGGCCTCGAGCAGGGGGCGCATGTTCTGGACGACCGTCGGTTCGATCGGCAACGTGTGCTGAGCGACTCCGGGAAGCGCGTAGGGCGCCGCCGCGCGTTCGTCGACGCCGCGAAAATCGAATGCACGCGCGAGGCCGAGCGCCGCAAGCTGCGCGCGATCTTCCGGCGTGAGCCCGGCCAGATGATCCGAACGGAACAGCCGGCGCCAGCGGACCGGGCGCCCGTCGCGCCCGCGATATCCGCCCAGGTCTCGAAAGTTCGTGGCGCCGGCCAGGTCCAGCGAGCGGCGGGCGTCAGGCATCGCCGTATCTCCTTCTACTCCGGCGTCTTCGACCCGCAGGACGCGCGCTCGCCGGCGATCTCCTCGCCGAGCAGCCGCAACTCGTCGAGCGCTTCCGGATTGACCAGCGAGCTGAGGTCACCGGGATCGGTACCGCTACACATGGCGCGCACCACGCGGCGCATGATCTTCATGTTGCGCGTCTTCGGCAGGTCGGGCACGAACAGCACGGCACGCGGCTGGAAGGGCACGCCCAGTCCGCGCACGATCGCGCGTGACAACGTGGCCTTCAACGCGTCGTCGGCCACGACGCCCGGCCTGGGTACGCAGGCGACCACCAGCGCCGTGCCCTTGATCGAGTCCGGCACCCCGATCGCCGCCGCCTCGGCCAGGGCGCCGGTGCCCATCAACAACGACTCGACCTCCGCCGGGCCGGTGCGCTTGCCCGCGATCTTGAGCGTGTCGTCGGAGCGGCCGTGGACGTACCAGTGGCCGTCCGCGTCGCGGCTGGCAAGGTCGCCGTGGTGCCAGACGTCGGGCCAGGTGCTCCAGTAGATCTCGATGTAGCGCTCGGGCTCGCGCCACAAGCCGCGGGTCAGCCCGATCGAAGGCCTTCGCATCACCAGCTCGCCGATGATGCCGGGCTGCGTCGACTGCCCCGTCTGGTCGACGACATCGGCGCCGGCGCCGGGCACCGCGCAGTTGAATCCCGCGGGCTTGAGCGGCGCAACCAGCGTGCAGCCGACGATGCCGATCATCTCGGTACCACCCGAGAAATTCAGGATCGGCACGCGGCGCCTGCAGATGTTCTCGAATGTCCAGTTCCAGGCTTCGGGCGACCAGGCTTCGCCGCTCGAAACCATCACGCGAATGCCCGACAGGTCCCAGGTCTTCCACGGCTCGCTGCCCTGTGCGAGGAAGGTGCGGATCGTGGTCGGCGCCACGCCGAGGTAGCTGACCCGGTGCTGCGCGATCAGGCGCCACATCCGCTCGGGATCCGGGAAGTTCGGCGCGCCTTCGACGAGCACCAGCGTTGCGCCTATCATCGACACGCCGTACACCATCATCGGGCCCACCACCCAGCCCATGTCCGACATCCAGAGCACGCGATCCTCGGGCTTGCAATCGAGCATCAGCCACAGGTCGATCAGCGTCTTGGCCATGAAGCCGATGTGCGAGTGCACGACGCCCTTGGGCCTGCCGGTGGTTCCCGAGGTGAACACCAGCAGGTAGGGCGCCTCGGCGTCCATCTCCTCGGTCGGCGTGTCGTCGGGCTGCCCGGCGCACAGGTCGTCCCACCAGTGGTCGCGTCCGGCGCGCATCGCGGGCGGCTCACCGAGGTGGCGCAGCACAACGACGTGCTCGACCGACGGCGCGGTTTCGAGCGCTTCGTCGACGATCGCCTTGGCGCTCACCGCCTTACCGCGGCGCGGGCTCGCGTCGATGGTGAGGAGCGCCTTCGCGCCGCCGGTCTGCAGGCGCACCGCGATCGCGTCCGCTCCGAAGCCGGAGAACAGCGGCATCACGATCGCGCCGATCTTGGGCACCGCGAGCATCGCGATCACGGCCTCGGGCACGTTGGGCATGTAGATCGCGACCACATCGCCGCGCCCGATGCCCAGAGTGCGCAGCGCGCCGGCAAAACGGCAGACCTCACGGTCCAGTTCGCGGTAGCTGAGGTCCTTGCGCGCCCCGTCCTCGCCCTCCCAGACGACGGCCGGCTTGTCGTAGGTAGGGGTGCCGCGCCAACGGTCCAGGGCGTTGAGCGTCACGTTCGTCGCGCCGCCCACGCACCACTGCGCCCAGGCGATGCCTCGCGACTCGTCGATCACGCGCGCGAAGGGCCGATACCAGCGAAGATCGAGTTTCCGAAAAAACGCCTGATGAAAGCGTTGAGGTTCGCGGTCGGCGCACAGGGCTAGTGCGTCAAAGTCAGGAACGCAGAGCGCGCGCATCAGACCGGTGGCATTCGCTGACACTCGGGTCTTCTCGTCGGGCTGCCAGGCAAATGCGCTCATGCCGACCGGCCCGCCGAAATGGACTGCTCCTCGCGCACAAAGGCGTCGATGATCTCCTCGAAGCGCGCATCGGACGCGATGCCAAGTTGCGTCGCGCGCTGAGAGACGAACCGGCGCGGCCACCCCGAAACCACTGCCTGCAGTTTCGCGTCCGGCTCCCAGGTGACACGACCCATCGGGCGCGGCGTCGCGTAGCCTCGCAGCGAGTCGACCATGTCGGCGACGCTCACCGTAAGCGACGGCAGGTTCATCGTGCGCGTGTGACCGAACACCGAACCGGGCAGGTCGTGCACGTCGAGCAGCGCACCGGCGACACGCGTGACCGACGCGACCGGGACCAGCGTGTCCGGTGCCAGCGGGCACGCCACGTCGCGCCCGAGCAGCGGTTCGCGCACGATTGCCGCCAGGCGGTCGGACACCGAAGGGTTCGGCGCCCCCGGGCGAATCAGCACCACGGGCAGCCGCAGCGCCCGCGCGTCGACGAACCCGTGCCGCGCATAGTCGTGGAGCAACAACTCGACGATTGCCTTGTGCGTGCCGTACGAAGTCTGCGGCGTGCGCGCTACCGTGTCGTCGACCACCTCGGGCAGAGGACCGCCGAACGCGGCGATCGAACTGGCGAACACCATTCGTGCCGCGTGCGGCTGCGCGCGGCAGGCTTCGAGCAGACGCATCACCGCGTGAACGTTGACTGCCAACCCCTTGGCGAACTCGGTCTCGGCTTCGGAGGTGAGGGTGGCGGCGAGGGCGAAGACACTGTCGACGCCGCCGGCGAACACTCGATCGAGGAAACCCGCATCGCACAGGTCGCCGGTCAGGATGCTCACGCTGGTCGCCTTCGGGTTCGGCGGCGCCGGTGCGGCCGTGCGGTCGACGAGCACCAGTTCATCGATCGGCACCGCCTGCTGCCGGGCATCACACAGCCGCCCGCGCGCGAGCAGCGCGGCGCTCAAGTGCCTGCCGATGAATCCGGCGGCGCCGGTGATGACGACTCGCATGTTCAACCCCCGAAGAAAGGCGATCGAGCGCTGCCGATCACGGTCAGAGCGCGAGCATCTCGCGCAGAGCGGCCTCGATCCCGGCCCGGCCCGGCAGAACGACCGCCTCCAGCGACGGCGCGAAGGGCACCGGCACGCCCGGATTGCCCAGTCGACGCGGCGCGCAGCGCAGCGCGCCGAACGCTTCCTCGGCGACCGTGGCCATGATCTCCGCGTGAATGCCGAAGCTCATGTAGGCCTCATCGACCACCAGCAGGCGTCCGGTCTTTCGCACCGAGGTCACGACTGTCTCGCGGTCCAGCGGCACCAGTGTGCGCGGATCGATGACTTCGACCGAAAAGCCGTCGCGTTCGAGCGAACCCGCGGCGGCCAGCGCGTAGTGCAGCATCGCAAAGGTCGCGACCACGGTGGCGTCGGTGCCCTCGCGGCACACCCGCGCGCGCCCGAGCGGGATCAGGTGCTCCGGATCCCGATACGCGTCGGGCACCGGCCAGCGCGTGCGATACAACATCTTGTGCTCGAAGAACAGCACCGGGTTGTCGTCCCTGATCGCGCTCTTCATCAGGCCCTTGGCGTCCGTCGCGGTGGCCGGCAGGACGACCTTGATCCCCGGAACGTGCGCGAACCACGAGTACAGCGACTGCGAATGCTGCGAGCCGGCGCTCTGGCCTCCGCCGCAAGGCAGCCGGATGACCATCGGCACCTTGACCTGGCCGCCGGTCAGGTAGCGCAGCATGGCCCCCTGATGGGTCAGCTGGTCGGCCGCCACCGACATGAAGTCGCCGAACTGCAATTCCACGATCGGGCGCATGCCGGCGATCGCGGCGCCGACCGCCGCGCCCACCACCGCCACCTCGGAACACGGAGCATCGCGGATTCTCTCGGCACCGAACTCCGCGGCCAGGCCGGTGGTCACGCCGAACGGAGGGGCCAGCGCGATGTCCTCGCCCATCTGGAACACCGACGGGTCGCGACGCATCTCCTCGCGCATCGCCTCGTTGATCGCGCCGCGAACACTGGGCCAGTCGCGCTCGTGCTCCGGAACGGGCTGGGCGGAGGTCCTGAAGAGCCGTGTGTCGAACATTCGTGTCTCCGTCTATGCCCAAAGGTCCTCGAACGCTTCCCGGGGCTCGGGGTACGGGCTCGCGCGCGCGAACTCCACCGCGGCCGCGATTTCGCGCTCCACGTCGGCGGCGATCTCCTCGCAGCGTCGCGCGTCGAGTCGACCGGCGCCGATAAGCCGCTCGCGCAGCAGCACGATCGGGCAGCGCTCCCAGCCCGTGGCGATCTCCTCGGGCTTGCGGTAGCCTTGTCGATCGTGCGCCAGATGACCGCCGAGTCGCAGCGTGCGCGCCTCGATCAGCGTCGCCCCCGCGCCGGCGCGCGCTCTCGCCACGGCTTGTGCGACCGCGTCGCGCACCGCGATCACGTCGTTGCCGTCGACCACCACGCCGGGCAGGCCGTAGCCGGCGGCACGTGACGCGATCGTCGGCGCCTTGACCGAGTCTGATACCGGCTGCGTGATGCAATAGCCGTTGTTCTCGCACAGCAATATCAGCGGCAGCGTCCACATCGCCGCCAGGTTCGCGGTCTCGTGCACCGCGCCCTCGTTGCTCGCGCCGTCGCCGAAGAACGCGAGGCTGACGCGGCCGGTGCCGCGCAGTTTGTGCGCGAGCGCCACGCCCCCGGCCACCGGCACCTGCGCCGGCACGATGCCGCCCATGCCGATCACACCACGGCCGACGTCGGTGACGTGGTAGGACTTGCCCTTGTTGTAGCCGGTGCGGCGCATGTACAACTCGGCCATGATGCGCGCCGGATCCAGCCCGCGAGCGACCTGCGCGGCCTGTCCGCGATGCGTCGTAAAGACGAAGTCGCCGTCTTCCAGTGCCGCGCATGCGCCGGCGGCCACCGCCTCCTGCCCGGTTGACAGTGACGGCGCCAGGCCGCCGACCTCGTCGTGCAAGTACGCTTCAGCCCACGCATTCTCCAGCGCACGGATCCGCATCATCGTGCGCAGCAGCGCCAGTTCAGCATCGGTCGTCGCTTCGGTGTTCAATTCTCTCTCCCGTTCGTTCTACGGTTCGCCATTCGGTCCGTCGTTCGATGCGTTCCCCGGATCCGTTCTTCGGTCGGTCCTACGGTCCGGGCACCGGCACGTCCTCGTCCCGTACGCCGATCTTCGTCGCGCTCAGCGTTTCGACAGCCGGCGCACGTCCAGGGGTTCTCCGGTCGAACCCCGGTCCAATCCGGCGGCCGCGAACAGCGGACTGCGATCTCCGTCGCCGAAGAACGCCGGACCGCGCGCGAGCAGTCCGCCGTCGACCACGATCGTCTCGCCGGTGATCAGCTCCGCGTCGGCCGACGCCAGGAACGCGACCACACCGGCGATGTCGCCGGGATGCCCAGCCCGCGGCCAGGGCTGGCGCTCCAGGATCCGTCGGTTCCCCGCTTCACTGTCGCCGCGGTGAAACAGTTCCGTGAGCAGGGGGCCGGGTGCCACGCAGTTCACTCGGATGCGGTGCGGCGCAAGTTCGACCGCGACCGACCGCGTGAGATTCGTGACCGCGGCCTTCGCGGCACTGTAGCAGTGCGCCGCGCTGCCCGCGGAATACGCGGCGACCGACGAGGTCGAGACGATCACGCCGCCTTCCCCCTGCGCCTGCATGATTCGCGCGCCGTGCTTCATGCCGAGGAACACGCCGCGCAGCAGCACCGCGACCGTGTGTTCCCATTCGTCGACGCGCGTCCGGGAAATCGGCCCGAAGGCGCCGCCGATGCCGGCGTTGTTGAATACGCAGTCGAGCCTGCCGAAGGCGTCCAGCGCGCAGTCGAGCATCGTCTCGACGTCTTCCTCGCGGGTCACGTCGGCCCGGGCGAAGCGGATCGCGTCGCCGTGGCCGATTCTGGCCGCGTGCTCGAGCAGAGCCTGGGCGTTGGGCTCGTTGACGTCGGCGATCACGACGCGCACGCCTTCCTCGAGGAAGCGCAGCGTGGTTTCGCGCCCGATCCCGTTGGCGCCTCCGGTGATGACCGCGACCTTGCCTTGAAGTCCGCGCATCATGACCCCGACAGCAGCGCCGCGTACTCGGGCGGTGTCGCGTCGTGCCGCTTGTAGATGTGCAGCGTGCAGCCCCCGTCGGCGCGCGCGGGGTCCGAGAACACCCAGTGCGCGCGTCCGTACCAGCGCAGCGGCGCCACGCCGTTCCACACCGGGCAGTGGCTGCAGTACACCGGCAGGCGGGGTCGGCCGAAGGTCAGCGCGCCGGGTCGCTCGACCTGGGGCAGGGCGCCGACGCCCCGGTACGCGCCCGCCAGTTGCAGCCTGCCGCCGCTTCCGCAGGGGGTCTGCTCGATGGTGAATTTCTCGGCGTCCTCGCACACCGTGACTCGACCCATGTGCTGCTTGAGCAGGAAGGCGCTCGTCCACGCGAACTGCGCGGCGCTCATTTGCTCCCACTTGTCAAAGCCTGCGCGCTGTCCCTGCGCGGTATCCAGATGAAAGCGAAGCAGTGCTGGCTCGCCAAAGTGGCGCAGCACCCAGCCGAAGCTCTCTGCCATGAATCGCACGAAACAGTCGTGCAGGGGCAGGTAGTGCCCCTGCTCGCGTGCCGCCAGCACTTCGAGCGCGAGCGCCGTGTCACCAGCGTCGATTGCCTGCACGAAGCGCCGCGCAAGGTCGGCCTGTTCTCGTACGAAGCGCTCCTCGCGGCCCGCGAGCGCGTCGGCGGCAGTCTCGATCAGACGAGCAAGGGGGATCTTCGGATCGACGTGGGGAACGCGCCCTGTCTCGGCATCGTCTACGACGCAGGACAGGTCCCGGGAAAAGCGATCGACGAGCCCGCCGAGTTCGGTCGCGGACGACACGTCGGCGCGGCCCGCGCCCGCGGTCTGTCGGAGGAGATCCAGGATGACCCGGATCGTGATGCCTAGGCCCCGGACCATGAAGGTGTATTCCTTGGCGAGGCTGCGCGCCTGGCCGTCGCCGTCGAGCGCAAGCCTGCGCGCGGCTCCCGCATCGCCCGCCGCGATGGCTTCGCGCACCGCGTCTGCGAGCCGGCGCCCCCATTGCGCGACGGGAACGTCGGGGATGGCGTCCTGCGGAGCCTGGTTGGTCGCTCGACGGTTCACGGCGCTCAGCCCTCCGGACGCTGCGATTGACAAGTGTGTGTTACACATTCAGTATACTGAACAGGATTCAGCCCACTGACGCAAGAAATCCTAAGGCATGGGGAAGACGGAGTCAATCACCGCAGCCCGCGGCGAGCCGCACGCGGTTCCCCGGGGAACCGTGCCGGCCGTGCTGCGCGCTGCCCGGCTGCTCGATGCGCTGGCGGGGGCGAACGAACCGCTCTCGCTGACGACGCTCACCGCCCAGCTCGGCCTGCCGCGCAGCACCGTGCACGGCCTGTGCGCGACCCTGGTGCTCGCCGGGTTGGCCACGCGCTTCGAGAACGGCACCTACCATCTGGGCGCTCGCGTCCTCGATCTCGCGCAGGCGTTTCTCGCGCGTACCGACCTGACCGCGGAGTTCACCGAGATCCTCGCCGCGACCAATCCGTTGCCCGAAGAGTCGATCGTCCTGTCGGTACTCGACGGACCCGACATCGTCTACGTGGCGTGCCGCACCGGAACACGGCTATTCGGCTTCAATCTGCGCATCGGAATGCGGCTACCTGCCAACTGCACCGCCAGCGGGAAGGCGCAGCTCGCCAGCCTCGACGAGAAGCAGCTGGCCGCGCTGGCCTCGGCGGGCAGCCTCGTGGGACTGACGGAGCGCAGCATCACCGATCCGGCGGCACTGCTCAAGGAGTTGGCACAGGTGCGCCGACGCGGCTATGCGGTCGATACGGAGGAGACGCGCAAGGGGATCGTGTGCTTCGGCGCGCCGGTGTTCCGCAGTGCTGCAGGCCCCGCGATCGCCGCAGTCGGCGTGAGCATGCCCAAGGTAGCGTTGGATGCGCGCCAGCGCGCTAGGACGATCGAGACCGTGCGCGAGGTCGCTGCCGCGTTGTCGAAGCGCCTGGGGGTGGGGGGCGTCTGATTCCCGATTCGTGTCGACGATTGATCTTTGCTCGCAGGCGCGGTTGCACGAGATCACTTCAACATTGTATTTGACATAATATACATTATGCGCACGCGACAACAGGCAAGGCAGACGACTCAGCGCCTGTCGGGCGGCACCGGCTTGGCCTTGGTTCCGTACCTGGCAAGGTACTCGGCGGCCCGTTCCTGCATCCATTTCGCGTCGGCGGCCGATCCCGCGCGCATCAGGTATTCCGACGCCCCCAGCCCGGCCTCATTGCGCAGGCTCGGATCCGCGCCTTCGTTGACCAGCAAGCGCGCGACAGCCGTCTGGTTTTCCCGCGCCGCCATCATCAGCGGTGTCGTCCCGTTCTCGGATGCTGCGTCGATATACGCGTTCTGGCTCAACAGATACTCGACCACGCTCAGCCGACCGGTGCTCGCCGCGTAGTGCAACGGCGTCCAGTCCGTCTTGTTGACCTCGGCACCGCGCGCCACCAGGCGCTTGACGATATCCAGTTCGCCAAAGAGCGCCGCGTACATCAGCGCGCTCTCGCCGCCGCGATTGAGCACGTTCACGTCGGTCGCCGGGTTTTCGAGCAAGGCCCCCAGTGCACTGAACGACTTCTGCCTGGCGGCGAAGACGATCGCGGGACCTCGCTCGGGGTCCGGCGAGTTGGAGCTGACGCCGCGCAGCAGCAGCAACCGGACCTCGCTCGCGTCGTCGAGCTCGATCGCCCGGAACAGGTCCCGGTACGGATCGGCGACTGCGGCTCGCGCAAACAGGCCCTGGGCACCGACGACCAGCACGCCGACTACGCTCCGCAGGACGCCGCGACGCGTCTCATCGTATGTCATGTACATTCTGAAGACAATTTCATAATGCCTTGAAAAGCTTGTGAAAGTTCTCCGTCGTCCTCTCGGCGATTCGGGCAACCTCGGTCCCCCTGATCTCGGCCAGCTTTTCACCCACGTAGCGCACGAAGGCCGGTTCGTTGGTCTTGCCTCGAAACGGCACCGGCGCCAGGTACGGCGAATCTGTCTCGATCAGCAGGCGGTCTTCGGGCACCCTGACCGCGACGTCTCTGAGCGCCTGCGCGTTCTTGAAGGTCACGATACCCGAGAATGAAATGTGGAAACCGAGGTCAATCGCGGCCTTTGCCGTTTCCCAGCCTTCGGTGAAACAGTGCATCACGCCCCCGACCTCGTCGGCGCCCTCCTCGCGCATGATGCGGATCGTGTCCTCGGACGCCGCGCGCGTGTGGACGACGAGCGGCTTGGCGCAGGCACGGGCGGCGCGGATGTGAACCCGGAAGCGTTCGCGCTGCCACTCAAGGTCTCCCTCCAGGCGGTAATAGTCGAGACCGGTCTCCCCGATCGCCAGGATCTTCGGATGGCGCGCGAGCTCGACCAGTCTGACCACGTCGGGCTCGTCGGAGTCCGGATAGTCCGGGTGCACACCAACCGTCGCCCAGAGTTGCTGGTGGCGCTCGGCCAGCGCAAGAACACCGGGGAATTCGGGCAGGGTCACCGAAATGCACAGCGCGCCGTCGACGCGGTTCTCGCGCATGCGGTCCAGCACTTCGTCGATGCGGTTCGCGAAGTCGGGAAAATCCAGATGACAGTGAGAGTCGATGAACACAGGGCGACACGTTCCGAAGCCCTGGGCTTCGGTGAATGGGGCGGAGGCGCCCGATTCTAGTGGAATGTCGCCGAACGGGTTGGCGATCCGCGCTCCCGGCTCAGATCGTGTGCGTGGGTCGGGCGGACTGGAGCACGCCGCTGAGCAGGTCTTCGATGATGCGGCGCGCCTCCGCGCCGGCCTCGTTCCTGGCGAACTGCACGCCGATGCCCTGCTGGCGTCCTGGCACTCCGGCGGGTGTGATCCAGCAGACCTTTCCGGGGATCGGCACCTTCGCGGGTTCTTCCATCAGCGAAACGATCGCGTAGATATCGTCGCCCAGGTGTGCCGGGCGCGTGGTCGGGATGAAGAGGCCCCCACCTTCGACGAAGCGCATATAGGCTGCGTACAGCGCGGCCTTCTCCTTGATCGACAACGAAATCACGCTGGGTCGCGATACGCCTGGAGCCGCCGCTGCGCCCGAGCCGGTCTGGCCCGGGTATCGTCCCAGGGCGCTCGTTTCGCCGGTCGACGCCCCCTGCCCGGCTGGCGATACGAATTCAACACTGCCGACAAGTTCAGCCATCTTTCCCTGCCTTCGGCGCTAGCCGAACAATGCTCGATACCTGAGCAACGCGTCTTCGCAGAACAGCCTGGGATTGAGCGGATGGTCGACCGCCGCGGTCTGCTGCATCAGCCATTCCGCGAACTTCGCGACCCTCGGGAGCGCGGTCGACTGCGCCAGCCTGGCGAGCCGGTCCCGTTGTTCGGGAAAGCGTCGCGGGGCGGCGCCGGCGACTACGCGACCGAGGTCCGTCACCCAGGCCTGCAGCAACGGCAGCCAGGCCCTCGCGGGCACGGTCGCCAAAGCCTCTGCGGCCTGAATACTCGAATTGTCGGGAATCTGGGCGACCGTCTTGACGATCAGCCGATAGGCGGCGGCCTGCGCGGGTTCAGCGAGAGTCGCTGCACGAAGCGGCGCCCCCCCGGCTGCGGCGAGCCACGCGTCGGCCTCCTCCGGGCCAGCCCCGGTTGACGCCTGAAGCCAGCGATGCGCCTCGTCGCGGGCGGGAAGCGTCAGTGGAAACCCGACACACCGCGAGCGGATGGTTGCGGGCAGTGCGTCGTGCCTGCCGCTGACCAGCAGGAAGACGGTTTCGCCGGTCGGTTCTTCGAGCGTCTTGAGCAGCGCGTTGGCGGCGGGAACGTTCAGCGCGTCGGCAGGATCGACCACGACGATCTTGCGCCCTCCCCGATGGCCCCCAACCGACAGGAAATCGCCCAGAGCGCGCACCTGGCCGATCTTGATCTCCAGGCTCGCCTTCTCGCGGGCTTCGTCGTCGTCGCCGCCCGGGACGAGCCTGCGAAAGTCCGGATGGCTGCCCTGACCGAACCACCCGCAGGCCGGGCAACGGCCGCAGGCGTCGCCGTCCGGGCCCGGCAACTCGCACAGCAGCGCGTTGGCCAGGCGCATCGCGAGCGCGGATTTGCCGATGCCCGAAGGGCCGAACAGCAGCAGCGCGTGCGGCAGCTCGGCGCGCATCGCGAGCAGGCGCTGCAGCGACGGCATCAGCCAAGGGGGTAAGGGTGTAATCGGTGAATGACTCGGTGAATCTTCCATTTATTTCTTATCGTCAGATACTTAGGATGCTATCTTGAAGTAATTTCTTGATGTTATCGATGGGCTCGCGTGCGTCGATGACCACGAAACGCCCCGGCGATGCATCGACCCTTGCACGATAACCGTTGCGAACCCGCTCGAAGAATGCGATGTCCTCGCCTTCGAAGCGGTCGGCGGCGCGCGCGTCGGCGCGACGCTGTGCGGCGAGGTCGGCGGGAAGGTCGAACAGGTAGGTTCGGTGTGGCTGCAGGTCGCCATGGACCCAGCGCTCCAGCTCCGCGATCCGATCGGTCGGCACCCCTCGCCCGGACCCCTGATAGGCGTATGTGGAATCGGTGAACCGATCGCACACGACCCAGGCGCCGCGAGCGAGCGCCGGCCGGATCAGTGCCAGCAGGTGCTCCCTGCGGGCGGCAAACATGAGCAGCGTCTCCGCTTCGACGGACATCGGTTCGGTCAGCAGCAGGCCGCGCAGACGCTCGGCCAGCGGGGTCCCGCCTGGCTCTCGAGTCACCACCACCTCGACGCCTCGAGCCCGCACTTGCTGCGCGAACCACTCGATGTGCGTGCTCTTGCCCGCGCCGTCGATGCCTTCGAAGGTGATGAAACGTCCGTTCATGGTTTCTTCTTGAGCTGGTAGCGGCTCACCGCCCGATTGTGCGCTCCCAGGTCGCCGGAGAACTCGCTGCTTCCGTCGCCCCGGGAGACGAAGTAGAGCGCGGAGATCGGGGCCGGCTGCACGGCGGCCTGGATCGCCGCGCGACCGGGTAGCGAAATCGGGGTCGGCGGCAGCCCGCCACGGGTATAGGTGTTGTAGGGCGTGTCTGCCTGCAGGTCCCGCTTGCGCAGATTGCCGTCGAAACGCTCGCCGAGCCCATAGATGATCGTCGGGTCGCTCTGCAGCATCATGCCCAGGCGCAGCCGATTGACGAACACCGCGGCGATCTTGTCGCGATCGGCGTCCCTGCCGGTTTCCTTCTCGACGATCGACGCCAGCACGAGCGCCTGGTACGGATCGGCCAGCGGCAGGTCCGGCTGGCGCGCCTGCCAGGCAGCGTTCAGGTTCGACTTCAGCAGCCGGTAGGCCTCGCGATACACGTCGAGGTCACTGCTGCCCGGCGAAAACCGGTAGGTGCTCGGAAAGAAGAGCCCTTCCGGATGTCGTTCGGTCGCACCGATCCGGCGGAGCAGCGCCTCGTCGGACAGGCCCGCACTGTCGTGCAGCAGTTCGGGATGCGCGGCGACGCTGGCGCGCATCTGCCGAAAGGTCCAGCCCTCCAGCACCATGAGTTCCGACAGCACGACCTCGCCACGCACCAGCCTGTCGAACAGCGCGGCCAGCGTCAACGGCGCCGCCAGTTCGTAGACACCCGCCTTGATCGCCTTGGCGTCGCCGCGAAGGCGCGCGGCGAGCGTGAACTGCCAGCCCTCGACCCCGACGCCCGCCTTGCGCATCGCTTCGCCGATCGCAGCCACGCTCATGCCGCGGTCGACACGCACCCGAAGCGGGGATGACTCCAGCGCGAGCGGCGTGTTGCGGTACGCGTAGCGCGCGGCGCCGGCAATGCCGGCGGCCACCGCGACGAGCAGGATCAGCAGGACGAAAAGGCGCTTCATCTGAAGGGTCGTGAACAGGGTCCATATAATAAGGTGCAGGCGCTCTCGCAAATTGCGCCACCCCGGCGAATCTGCCTTTGCCTCCGAACCGGGCCATTCCATGACCGATACCGCAACCCAGCCCCAAGCCGTTCCCCAGAGTCCTCCGGCGGACGAGCGGCTGGCGAACCTCGTGCGTCGTTTCGGGGCACAGCCGGCAGTCGACCCTTACGGCATGCAGGCGCAATTCCCGCCCGCCGCCACGCAGGCGCTCGCCGAAGGATTTGCGACGCCGCTGCCCGATTTCGGTCTCCTGTGTGTCGACGGGGACGAAGCCGGCAAGTTTCTGCACTCGCAACTCACCAACGACGTCGAACACCTGCCGCAGGGCGAAGCGCGCTGGTACGGGTACTGCTCGCCGAAGGGCCGACTGCTGTCCACCTTCGTCGGCTGGCGCGACGATCGCGCTGTCTGGCTGGCGCTGGCGCGCCCGCTCGCCGAAGCGATCCGCAAGCGCCTGTCGATGTTCGTGCTCCGGGCAAAGGCGAAGGTCGTCGATCGTTCCGACACGACAGTGTTCTTCGGTCTGGGCGGGGCTGGGGCCGCCGCGAAACTCGCGGCGCTCGGGGTCGCGGCGCCGGGGGCGATGGCAGTCGCCAGCAACGATTCGCTCGCCTGCGTCGGACTGCCCGCGGTGACGGTCGCGGCGCGCGAATGCCCTCGCTGGCTGCTGGCCGTGCCCGAGGAGCGCGCCGAGGCCGTATGGGCCGAACTGCACGTTGGCCTGACCGCGGCATCGTCGACGTTCTGGCGCTGGACCGAGGTGCAGGCCGGCGTTCCCCGGCTGGTGCCCGGCACGAGCGAGCAGTTCGTCCCTCAGATGCTCAACTTCGAACTGGTCGGCGGCGTCAACTTCAAGAAGGGATGCTATCCGGGCCAGGAAATCGTCGCGCGGAGCCAGTATCTCGGCAAGCTGAAACGGCGAATGTTCCTGGCGCACCTGGACGGCGCCGAGCCATTGCCCGGCAGTGATGTGGTCACCGAGACCGGAGGCCAACCCTGCGGGCAGGTCGTCCTGGCGGCTCCGGCTCCGCAGGGAGGGGTCGACCTGTTGTTCGAGTCGCAGATCGCCGCGGTCGAGTCCGATGCGCTTCAGGCGGGCGCGTCGACGCTCGCGAGGCAAGACCTGCCCTACCCGTTTCCCGCCGCCTGAACGCACCGATGGCCGGTGCGGCAGCTGGCGTCACGCCCGCGCTGCAGCGACCGAGTCCAGCCAGCCTTCCAGGTCCTCCAGCACGCGGGTTCGGTCGGGCTCACGCTCGTTGAAGATCTCGTGGCGCAGCGTCGCGTACCAGCGCAGCGTCACAAGCGAAGAGGGCGCACCCTCGGCGAACAGGCGGCTGCCGTTGGGATCCACCAGCGCATCCGCACCCGCGACGAGCAGCAGGGTCGGCAGTGTCAGTTTGGCGGAATCGCGGCGAGCTGCTGCGCCGGTGTCGAAGATCCATCGGGCCAGGCGGGCGCAGATCCTGCGATGGACGAGCGGATCGTCGACGTAGGCCTTGACCATCGCCGGATCGTGCGAGAGCCGCTGCGGATCGATGCCGTTGGCCACCGCCAGACCGGGCGCCACGCGGCCCATCAGCCTCACGAGCATTCGCCGCCCGCGGTTGACGCCCGGCGCGAGCGCGGGTGACGACAGCACCAGCGCGCTGATCGTCGCGCCGCGATGCAGTGCGACGTCGGCCGCGAGGGCCCCGCCCATGCTGTGCCCGAGCAGCACCGGCGCGCGATCGAGTTCAGCCGCAAAGGCATCGACGAGCTGCGTCGCGTGGTCGGCCAGCTGCTCCTGCCGCTGGATGACGCCGCGCGCGCCACTGCTGCGACCGTGGCCGACATGATCGTGAGCCCGCACATGCCAGCCGCGCGCGCACAACCTGCGGGCGAGCGCGTCGTAGCGTCCACAGTGTTCGCCCAGCCCGTGAAGCAGATAGACGCCCCGTCCGTTGGGCTGCGCGGGACGCCAGTCCCGCACGAACAGCGAACTGCCGTCGGGCATGTCCTGCATCCGTTCGCTGACCGTGGTGGTGGCGATGCGCGCTTCCGGGCTCAGCGCCAGCTGCATTTTCTGGTGCGCGATGCCGACCTCGTCGTAGGGTGCTCCGACGGCGGCGAAGCCGTGGCGCCGGTAGAAGTCGACGACATACGACTGCGCGCTCAACTCGACCCGCGAATCGCCTCGCGCACGGGCCGCATCGATCAGCGTGCGCAGCACTGCGTCGCCGATTCCGCGGCGGCGAAATTCGGCCAGCACCGCCATGCGGCCGATGTGGCCGTCCGGCAGCAGCCGGCCGGTGCCAACCGGCCGCTCGCCATCGAATACCACGCAGTGGAGGCTGCTCGCATCCCAATCATCCCATTCGTGTTCGGCAGGGATGCCCTGCTCGTTCACGAACACCGTCGTCCTGACGTCGCTCGCCAACCTGCCCAGTTCGGTCCAGTCACCGGTGCTCACGCGCATCTCAGCCATGGTCAACCCTGTCGTATCGTGCTTTTCCCAAGCACCGGCGTCATTCCTGCGACGTCCCGAAGGCCCTGCGCAGCGCGCCACAGGCGTCCTGCTGGGCCTTGCGCGCCTTCACGACGAAGCCGGCATGCTGGAAGAACGAATGGATCATGCCCTCGTAGACCACGGCAGTCACCGGTACGCCGGCCGTCTCCAGTCGCTCGGCGTACGACAGCCCCTCGTCGACGAGCGGGTCGAATTCGGCGAGCCCGAGCCATGCCGGCGCGACACGCGCGACGCTGGGCGCCATCAGCGGCGCGAAGCGCCAGTCGTCCCGGTCGATCTCGGAGCGCAGGTACTGCCGGAAGAACCACTGGATGACATCGGCGTCCAGAAGGTAGCCGCGGGCCAGGCGCTGGTGTGAGTCGGTGTCCTGCCGCGCTCCAAGCCCCGGATAGATCAGCAGTTGCATCACCAGTTCGATGCCCTGGTCCCGTGCGTGGATCGCGCTGGCCGCCGCGAGCGTGCCGCCTGCGCTGTCGCCGCCCACCGCGATGCGTTTCGGGTCGACGCCCAGCGACAAGGCTTCACGGTCGATCCACGCGAGCATGTCGAAGGCGTCGTCGGCCGCGGCGGGGAACGGATGCTCCGGTGCGAGCCGGTAGTCCACCGAGTACACCAGACAGTCCGCGCCCGCGGCGAGGACACGGCACAGGCGGTCATGGGTGTCGATCGACCCGATCGTGAAGCCGCCGCCGTGAAAGAACAGCAGCGCCGGCATCGGCTCGGCCCAGGTGTGCTCACGCGGAGCGTACTGCCGCACCGTTAGCGTGCGGCCGGGCAGCGCGACCTGCAGGTCGCGCACATCGTGCAGCGGTACCGGCGCGACGTCGAGCGTGGCAGCCGCCTTCGCATACGCGGCGCGGGCGAGTTGCGCGCCGATCTCCGGATACGGCGGCGCACTCGCCCGCTGCGCCCAGTAGAGGATCTTCTCGACCTGCGGGTCAAGCGCCATCGCGTTCGATCCCTTTGACGAAGCGCCCGATCGAGGCCGCGATCGCATCCGGTTGCTCGTGGATGAGCCAGTGGCTCGCGTCGGGCAGGCGCTCCACGCGCAGGTCCGGCACCACCCGCTCGAGGCCGTCCAGCAGGACGGGTCGCAGCGCCGCGTCGTTCTCGCCCCAGATCACGAGCGTCGGCACGCGCACGGTGAAGTCTTCGTCGCGCAGCGTGAGCCTGGCGGCGCCGGGGTCGCTGCCCGAGGGCGGATACATCGGCGAGGCGCGGTAGTAGTTCACCTCGCAGGCCAGCGCGCCGGGCTGTCCCCAGGCACGGTGGTAAGCCGCACGCGTCGGCGCGTCGAACCAGCGGGCCTCGCCGAATCGCTGGAAGAAGCCGTCGAGCTGCTCGAAATCGTTAGCCATCAATGCCGCTTCGCTGCCCGGGCTGCGAAGCCAGTTCATGTACTCGCTGGCGCGCTGCTGCTCCGTGTCGTGCGCGAGCGCCCTGGCGAACGGCACCGGGTGCGGCGCATTCAGGATCACCAGCCGCTCGACCAGGTCGGGGCGCGCGATCGCCAGTCCCCAGGCGAGCGCACCACCCCAGTCGTGCGCGACGACGACCGCCTTTCGCTTGCCCAAGGCCTCGATCAGTGCGACCAGATCACCGATCAACACCGCAGGTTTGTAGGCCGACAGTTCGGCCGGCTTGGACGACAGATTGAAGCCGCGCAGGTCGGGCGCCACCACATGGAAGCGATCGACGAAGCGCGGCAGCAGCGGCATCCAGCCGAACCAGAATTCCGGGAAGCCGTGCACGAAAAGCATCGGCGTCCCGTCAGGATTGCCGCCCCGCGCATAGTGCAGCCGGATGCCGGGCGAGACCTCGATGAAGTGCCCGTCGGTGATCTGGTCGACGCCCGCCGGCGTGCCCTGCTGCGCGTGCGACATCAGGCGTCGTAGCCGGGGTTCACCCGCTGCAGCTTGCGCAGCAGCGTCGGCCAGGCGAGCGTCCCCGCCGATCCTTTGGACGTCATCACCTTCACGTTCTCAGCCACGCCCGCGAGCACCTTCGGCTCGATCGTCGTCAGTACCGCGCCCCCTGACTGCGCGGCGATCTGCGCCCGGCAGGCGCTCTCCAGCATGTGCATGTTGACGAATGCGTCCGCGATCGAGCTGCCGACGGTGAGCAGCCCGTGATTGCGCAGGATCAGGCAGGTGTTCGACCCCAGGTCGCGTACGAGGCGAGGACGCTCGTCGTCGTTGACCGCGATCCCCTCGTAGTCGTGGTAGCCGAGCGCGGTCAGCGCGACGCTGGCCTGTTGCGAGATCGGCAGCAGGCCGTCCCTCTGCGCAGAGACGCCGACACCCGCGGTCGTGTGCGTATGCAGCACGCAGACGATGTCCTCACGCGCGGCGTGAATCGTGCTGTGGATGACGAAGCCGGCCGGGTTCACCGGATACGGTGTCGGCAGCAGGGGGCGGCACTGCATGTCGACCTTGACCAGCGACGACGCGCTGATCTCGTCGAACAGCTGTCCATAGGGATTGATCAGAAAATGGTGTTCCGGGCCCGGAATCCTGACCGAGACGTGCGTGAAGATCAGGTCGTCCCAGCCGTACATCGCGATCAGCCGGTAACAGGCCGCGAGGTCGGTGCGCAGCTGCCATTCCTCGGCGCTGACCTGCTCGCGGATGCTCTTGGTGGGTGCGTTCATCGGTTTCTCCTGGTGGTTCGCGGATCTGCGTTCATTGGAATTGTGTTCGTCGGAATCGCCGTCGGCCGACGCGTGATCACCGGGACTGCGCCGCGACCGCGCGGGGTGCGAACACCCTGCGCATCGTCGACGCGAACTCCCGGACCTCGGCGTCCTCGAGCGCACCTGCTTCGCGCAGTCTCGCATGCAGGGCGTGCAGACGATAGTGTGGCACCGCCGGATACAGGTGGTGCTCGATGTGATAGTTGACGTGGTGCGGGAAGAACGCGAAACGCACCAGCCAGCCGAGCGGACCGGTGCCCGGAAGATTCGTGCGCGCGGCCGTCAGCGGCGAGTCGTAGCCCGCCGGCGCGCCGTGCTCGGCCACCGCGCGCAACCGCAGGAGCGCCTGCAGCACGGTCGCCAGCGGAAGCACCCACAGGACCAGGTACTTGAGCAGACCGTCGACGCCGCCCACCGCGAACATGACGCAGGGCATCGCCAGGTGAAAGCCCGCCACCCACCAGCGGTCGCGGCGCGCTGCGTCACGCAGGCTCGGCGAGGTGTCGTCCAGCGGGCGCAAGGTCTCGTTGGTGGCGCTGTTGATCGCGGGCGCGCCGAAGAAGTACGCGTAGGTCTTGGGCGCCGTCCATCCGCTCAGGTCGATCAGCAGTTTCCTTGCGAGATAGCCCGCGCCGCGCGGATAGCCGCCGTTCAACGCGATGTCCGGGTCCTGCCTGCGGTAAAGATGGTTGTGGTGCAGCCGGTGCGTGACGCGATAGGTGCACATCGAGATCCCGCCCAGCGTTCCGGCGATCCGGCCGACCAGGTCGTTGAGCGGGCGCGACGAAAACATCCGGTAGTGCGCGGCCTCGTGGGCAAGCACGAAGAGCGCGTGCTGCTGCGTGGCGATGGCGACCACGACGAGGGCAACCATCCACCAATGGCCCCAGGCCGCGAGCCCCGCGGCCACGAGAAGCGCGATCAGCCCGAACGTCGTCAGCGGCGCGAGCACCGATCGCAAGTCGTCCAGCCGCGTGAACGGTTCGAGCTCGGCGCCGGACAGCAGGCGCCGCGCCCGGCGCCCATCGACACGGAACTCCTCTCCTGCGCGCACCGCACCCGGCGCCGTTTCGTGCATCGCGCCCTCCCCGCCGCGAACTCGCCGCGCGCTCGGGTCGATCCTCAGACCAGCTTGACGACCTGCTTGCCGAAGTTGCGTCCCTTCAGCAAGCCGATGAATGCCTCGGGGGCCGCCTCGATGCCCTGGGCGACAGTCTCGCGGTACTTCATCTTCCCGCTTCCGACCAGAGTGGCGAGTTCTTCGAGCGCGGTCGGCCAGAACTCGAGATGCTCGCTGACGATGAAGCCCTGGATCTTCAGGCGGTTGCTTAGCACCGAACGGAAATTGTTGACCGGGATCGGGGCACCGTTGTACCCGGAGATCAGGCCGCAGACCGCGATCCTGCCGAAAGCGTTCATCCGGGCCAGCACCGCGTCGAGCACCGCGCCGCCCACGTTCTCGAAGTAGCCGTCGATGCCGCTCGGCGTGGCCGCCATCAGGTCGCTGTCCAGGTTGCCGGCCTTGTAGTCGACGCAGGCGTCGAAGCCGAACTCCTCGACCACCGCCTTGCACTTCTGCGCGCCGCCCGCCACCCCGACGACGCGGCAGCCCTTGAGTTTGGCGAGTTGTCCCACGGTCGCGCCCACTGCGCCGCTGGCCGCGGATACGACCACCGTCTCGCCGGCCTTCGGTTCGATGATCCCGTTCAGTCCGTACCAGGCGGTCACACCGGGCATGCCGACCACGCCGAGATACGCCGACAGCGGCACCTTCGCGGTGTCGACCTTGCGCAGGCCCGTGCCGTCGCTCCTTCCGAAGAGCTGCCAGCCGAACGCGCCGACCACCTTGGCGCCGACGAGGTAGCCGGCGTTCTTCGACGCCACGACCTCGCCGACCGTGCCGCCCTGCATCACCTGGTCAAGCGCCTGCGGAGCGGTGTAGGACTTCTTGTCGTCCATCCGGCCGCGCATGTACGGGTCCAGCGACATGTAGTGGTTGCGCACCAGCACTTCGCGGTCGCCGATCTCCGGCACCGCCGTCTCGACCAGCTTGAAGTTCCCGATCTCGGGCTCGCCTTTGGGCCGGCTGACCAGCAGCCACTGCTTGTTCGTCTGCATGTAGTGCCTTTGTTGACCGTCAGATCACCGCGCTCGCACCGCCGTCGACCGCAAGGATCTGACCGGTGATGTGGCGCCCGGCGTCCGAGCAGAAAAGCAGCGCCGCGCCCTTGAGGTCCTCGTCGCCGCCGATCCGCTGCAGCGGCACGTTGGCTGTCAGCTTCTCGCCGAACTCTTCGATCACGCCCTGGGCCATCTTCGACGGGAAGAAACCCGGCGCCAGCGCGTTGACGGTGATGCCATGCACGCCCCACTCCCCGGCGAGCGTGCGGGTGAAGTTCACCAGCCCGCCCTTGGTCGTGTTGTAGGCGAGCGTCTTCATCGTACCCGGCGGGTTGCCGGCAAGCCCCGCGATCGACGCAACGTTCAAAATGCGCCCGTAGCCGCGCGGGATCATCGAGGACTTGCCGATGCGCTGGCTGAGCAGGAAGACCGCAGTCAGGTTCAGGTTGACCAGCTTCATCCAGGCGTCCAGCGGGTGGTCCTCGGCCGGCGCACCCCAGGTCGCCCCGGCATTGTTGACCAGGATGTCGACTTGCCCCAGTCGCGCAATCGCCTCATCGGCGAATCCAGGCACCGCTTCGGGCTTGCCCAGGTCCACCGCGAGCGCCTGCGCCTTGACGCCGAGCCCGGCAAGATGCGCGAGCGCCTCGTCGAGCTCAGCGGTCTTGCGCGCCGAGATCAGCAGATCCGCCCCCATCTCGCCCAGCGCCTCGGCGATCTGCAGCCCGAGCCCGCGCGATCCGCCGGTGACGATCGCCTTGCGACCGGAGAGATCCAGCAGTTTCTTCAGCGACATCGGGCGCTCAGACGATCTCGAACAGGCCCGCGGCGCCCATGCCGCCACCGATGCACATCGTCACCACGGCCCACTTGCCGCCGCGGCGCTTGCCCTCGATCAGCGCATGACCGGTCAGCCGCTGGCCGCTGACGCCATAGGGATGGCCGACCGCGATCGCACCGCCGCTCACATTGAGCTTGTCATCGGGAATGCCGAGCCGGTCACGCGAATAGATCACCTGCACCGCAAAGGCTTCGTTCAGTTCCCAGATGTCGATGTCCTCGACCTTCAGGCCGGCACGCGCCAGCAGCTTGGGCACCGCGAACACCGGGCCGATGCCCATCTCGTCGGGCTCGCACCCGGCCACCGCGAATCCCCGGAAGTAACCCAGCGGCTTCAGGCCCTTCTTCTCGGCGAGCTTGGCGTCCATCACCACGCAGGCGCCGGCGCCGTCGGAGAACTGGCTCGCGTTGCCGGCAGCGATCACCCCGCCGGGAATCGCCGGTCGGATCTGCGACACCCCCTCGTAGGTCGTGTCGGCGCGCCGCCCCTCGTCATCCGAGAGGGTCACCTCCTTGGTGATCATCTGCCCGGTGTTCCGGTCGGCCACCGCGGTGCGCACGGTGATCGGCACGATCTCGTCCTTGAAGCGCCCGGCTTCGGCGGCCGCGCAGGCGCGCAACTGGCTGCGCACGCCGTATTCGTCCTGCAGCTGACGCGCGATGTTGTAGCGCTTGGCGACGGTCTCGGCCGTCTGCAGCATCGGCCAGTAGACGGCCGGGATCTTCGCCTGCAGCGCCGGGTCGATGATCATGTGCTTGTTCGCCTCGTTCTGCACGCAGGAGATCGACTCCACGCCGCCGGCGACGTAGATGTCTGCTTCGCCTGCGATCACGCGCTGTGCGGCGAGCGCGATCGTCTGCAGCCCCGACGAGCAGAACCGGTTGACCGTCATGCCCGAGGTCGTGATCGGGCAGCCCGCCGACAACGCGATCTGGCGAGCGATGTTCGATCCGGTCGCACCCTCGGGGTTCGCGCACCCCATGATGACGTCCTCGACTTCGCCGGGTTCGATGCCGGCGCGCTCGATCGCGGCCTTCACCACGTGCCCGCCCATTGTGGCGCCGTGGGTCATGTTCAGCGAGCCCTTCCAGGATTTCGCCAGGCCGGTACGCGCGGTGGAAACGATTACTGCTTCACGCATTTCGATGTCCTCTCTCGTTGTTCAGTCGTTGAAGCCCTTGCCTTCGGAGGCAAGCTTGAGCAACAGCGGCGCCGGCGTCCATGCGCCAGGGTCCCCGTTGGGGGTCTTCTCGGCCATGGCGGCGAATTCCTTCATCCGGTTGACCATGTTGTACAGGCCGTACATGTCGGCGTAAAGCATCGGGCCGCCACGGTGAAGCGGGAAACCGTAACCGCTCAGGTAGATCATGTCGATATCCGAGGCGCGCAGCGCGATTCCCTCTTCGAGAATCTTTGCCCCCTCGTTGGCCAGCGCGAACAGCAGCCGATGGACGATCTCGTCGTCGGAGAGCTTGCGCGGCGTGATGCCGAGTGCCTTGCGATGCGCGACGATCAGTTCGTCGATCACCGGATCGGGAATCGCGTCACGCTTGCCCGGCGCGTACTTGTAGAAGCCCGCGCCGGTCTTCTGGCCGAAACGTCCGAGCTCGCAGACCTTGTCGGCGATCTTCGGATATTTCATGTCGGGGCGCTCGACGTAGCGGCGCTTGCGGATATACCAGCCCACGTCGTTGCCGGCGAGGTCCGCCATCCGGAAAGGCCCCATCGCGAACCCGATCTTCTCGATCGCCCGGTCGACCTGCTGCGGGCTCGCGCCCTCCTCCAGCATGTAGCCAGCCTGCCGACTGTACTGCTCGATCATCCGGTTGCCGATGAAACCGTCGCACACCCCGGACACCACGCCGAGCTTCTTGATACGCGAGGCGAGCTTCATCGTCGTCGCGAGCACGTCCTTGGCGGTCTTCTCGCCGCGCACGATCTCCAGCAATCGCATCACGTTGGCGGGGCTGAAGAAGTGCGTCCCGATCACGTCCTGAGGGCGCTTGGTGAACGCGGCGATCTTGTTCACATCCAGTGTCGATGTGTTCGACGCGAGGATCGCACCCGGCTTCATCACCTCGTCGAGTTTCTTGAACACCTCTTCCTTGACGGACATGTCCTCGAACACCGCTTCGACCACGATGTCGGCGTCCTTCAGGTCCTCGTAGGACATGGTCGGCTGGATCAGCCCCATGCGCTTTTCGACGTCCTCGGGCTTCAGGCGCCCCTTCTTCGCGCTGTTCTCGTAGTTGCGCCGGATCGTGGCGATGCCTTTTTGGAGCGCATCCTCCTTGACCTCGAGGATCCTGACCGGGATGCCGGCGTTGGCGAAGTTCATCGCGATGCCTCCGCCCATCGTGCCGGCACCGATGACCGCGGCCGACTCGATCTTGCGCAGCGGCGTGTCCGCGGGCACGTCCGGGATCTTCGCTGCGGCCCGCTCCCCGAAGAAGGAGTGACGCAGGGCTCGCGACTCGGGCGTCTGCACGAGTTCGAGGAAACCGGCGCGCTCGGCATCGAGCCCTTGCTCGAACGGCATCGACACCGCCGCAGCGACCGCATCGACGCACTTGGCCGGCGCCGGGAAATTGCGGGCCACGGCCCGCACCGTGTTGCGCGCGAACTGCAGATAACCCTGGGCATTCGGGTAGTCGACCTTGAGGTCGCGCACCTTCGGCAGGCCCCTGCCCTCGGTCACGACCTTCTGCGCGAACGCGACTGCCGCCGGCACGACGTCGCCTTCGACGATCTCGTCGAAGAGTTTCGTACCCTTGAATTTCTCGGACTTCACCGGCGCCCCGGACACGATCATGTTGAGCGCCATCTCCAGCGGCACCACGCGCGGCAGCCGCTGGGTGCCGCCGGCACCCGGCAGCAACCCGAGCTTGACCTCCGGCAGCGCAATCTGTGCGCCGGTGGCGGCCACGCGATAGTGGCAGCCGAGCGCGAGTTCGAGGCCACCGCCCATCGCCACGGAGTGAACGGCGGCGACCACCGGTTTGGTCGACGCCTCGATCTCCCGGATCACCGTGTGCAGGTTGGGCTCTGCGAACGACGCTGGCGTGTTGAATTCGCGGATGTCAGCGCCGCCCGAGAATGCGCGCCCGGCCCCGGTGATGACGATCGCCTTCACGGCATCGTCGGCCTTCGCCCGCTGCAGTCCCTCGACGATGCCGCGGCGCAGTTCCATGCCCAGACCATTGACCGGCGGGTTGTCCATCGTGATCACCGCGATCGCGCCCTGCTGCTCGTATCTTGCTTGGCTCACTTTCTTTCCTCATTGAAAACGAACGCTCGTTCGTTTTTGTTGAAAAAAAGGCGGGCAGGTTACCTGCCCGACTCCCCGATGCTAAACCTCTGAGCGTCGACTCGCGCCAGGCCTGCTCGCCCGGCGGGCATGTCCAGATCCGTCGCACCCCGTCGCCCTGGCTGACTCGCGAAGTGACTCGCGAAGCGCGCGTCGATCGCTTTGCACCCGCGCGGGTTTTCGCGAGGAACGGTCGCCCGTGCGCAGGTCCCCTGACCGATCACTGCCGCTCGCTCTAGACCTCCAGCCACTCGCGCCGGATCTGCGCGTTCTCCGTCAGCTCCGCCGGCGTTCCCTCGAACACGATATGACCGTGGCCCATCACGTAGACCCGCTGCGAGATCTGCATCGCGATCGCGAGCTTCTGCTCGACCAACAGCACCGAGATACCCCGGTTCTGCAGCTCCTTGAGATATTCCGCGACCAGCTCGACGATCTTGGGCGCCAGGCCCTCCGTCGGCTCGTCGATCATGATCAGGTCCGGGTCCCCCATCAGCGTGCGGCACAGCGTCAGCATCTGCTGTTCGCCGCCGGACAGCACGCCCGCCTGCGTATGCTGGCGGTCCTTGAGCCGCGGGAACATCCGGTACATGTCGTCGATCGACCAGCGCCCGGCGCTCTTGCCCTTCAGTCCGAGAATCAGGTTCTGCTCGACAGTCAGCGTCGGAAAGATGTCCCGGCTCTCCGGAACGTAGCCCAGGCCCTTGTGGGCAATCTGGTAGGACTCGAGCCCGCGGATTTCCTCGCCCTTGAACTTCACCGACCCCTTCGCCTCGACCATCCCCATGATCGCCTTGACAGTGGTCGAACGCCCGACACCGTTGCGCCCGAGCAGGCTGACGATCTCGCCGGCGTCCACCCGTATGTCCACGCCGTGAAGCACGTGGCTCTTGCCGTAGAAGGCGTGAAGATTTTCGACCTGAAGCATTTCGGTGCGCGCCCGCCTAGTGATCGGCAACCGCGGTGCCCAGGTAGGCTTCCTGCACCGCCTGGTTGTTGCGGATGTTTTCCGGCGTATCCGAGGCGATGACCTCACCGTACACCACCACTGAGATGCGGTCGGCCAGATTGAACACGACGCTCATGTCGTGCTCGACCATCACCAGCGTTCGGCCCTCGGTGACACGCCGGATCAGCTCGACCGCGCGGTCAGTTTCGGAGCGGCTCATCCCGGCCGTCGGTTCGTCCAGCAGAACCACTCGCGCGCCGCCCGCAATCGTGATGCCGATCTCCAGTGCGCGCTGCTCGGCATAGGTCAGCATGCCCGCCTGAGTGTCATGACGGCTGGACAGGCCGATCCGCTCGAGAATGTCCTGCGCCCGATCCGCCGCGTCGGTCAGCCCCGCCAGGCGGTGCCAGAAGGAGTACTTGTATCCCAGCGAGAACAGCACCGAACAGCGGATGTTCTCGAAGACGGAGAGCCGCGGAAAGATGTTGGTGATCTGGAAACTGCGCGACAGCCCCTTGCGATTGATCTCGAAGGGTTTGTCGCCGGTGATGTCCTCGCCGTCGAGCTCGATGCGGCCCGACGTGGGCGGAAAGCGCCCGGAGATCAGATTGAACAGCGTCGACTTGCCGGCACCGTTCGGTCCGATGATCGCGTGACGCTCGCCGACCGGAATCGACAGATTCACCCCGCGGATGATCTCCGTCTTGCCGAAGCTCTTGCGCAGATCGGTGAGATTCAGTGCAGGTGCGTTCATTGCCGCTACACCCTCAGGTCCCGTGCGATCTGTTCTTCGATGCGCTCCTGCACCGAGCCCCACTCGCGGCTGAAGCGGCGGCGCATCGCCTCGAACGCGAGCGCGCCGCCGACGAGCGTGCCGACGGCCACTACCCAGGCCTCCGGCGAGGCGGCATCGATCCTGAAGCCGAACAGTCGCATCGTGGTTCCGCTGCCGATCTCCAGTGTCAGGTGATAGCTCATCTCGACCATCATCACGACCCCGGTCAGCAGCACCAGCCCGGAGAGCAGCACGCCCGTGTAAGGGTCGCGCAGCCGAGAGAAGAGCCCGTACTTCATCACGCGCAGGTTCATCAGGACGAGCGACGCCACGCCGCCCGGTGCGAACATCACCATCAGCACGAAGAAGGCCCCGAGGTACAACTGCCAGGCCTTCGTGTAGTCGGACAGCGCCACCGCGAAGAAGATGAAGATCACCGCGCCCAGGATCGGCCCGAAGAAGAACAGGGCGCCGCCGATGAAGGTC
>JAHEDO010000156.1 GCA_024641185.1 Burkholderiaceae bacterium
CACGCCGTGCAGGATCTCGCGCGACGGCTGGTAGGCGAACTGCACCTGCTCGAAGCGGATCTCGGGGCCCTGCGCGTGGATCAGCGCGAGCGGCTTTGCGTCCGGCGCGTCCGCGATCTCCCGGTTCGCGTCGAGCAGCGAGAACATCCGCTCCAGGTCGGTCAGGCTCTGCTTGATCTCGCGATAGAGCACGCCGAGGAAGTTCAGCGGGATGTAGAGCTGGATCATGAAACCGTTGACCAGCACCAGGTCGCCGATGCTCATCTGCCCCGCGGCCACGCCGACCGTCGCGCGCCAGACCATCAGCGTGACCGCCGTCGCGATGATCACCGACTGCCCGACGTTGAGCAGCGACAGCGACGCCTGGCTCTTCAGTCGCGCCTGCTCGTAGTTGCGCTGCGTCTCGTCGTAGCGCCCCGCCTCGAACTCCTCGTTGCCGAAGTACTTGACCGTCTCGTAATTGAGGATCGAGTCGATCGCGCGCGTGTTCGCCTTCGAGTCGAGTTCGTTCATCGTGCGCCGGAAGTGCGTGCGCCACTCGGTGACGAAGACGGTGAAGACGATGTAGGTGGCGAGCGCGGCGACGGTGATCACCGAAAACCAGATGTCGTAGTGCAGCGCCAGGTAGCCGAGCACGAGCCCGATCTCGACCAGCGTCGGCAGCACGCTGAAGAGCGTGTACGACACCAGCGACGAGATCGCACGGGTGCCGCGCTCGATGTCCCGGGTCAGCCCGCCGGTCTGGCGGTCCAGGTGGAAGCGCATCGACAGCGCGTGCAGGTGGCGAAACACCTGCAGCGCGACGGTGCGCACCGCGCGCTCGGTCACCCGCGCGAACGTCAGCTCTCGCAGTTCGGTGAACAGCGTGTTCGACAGGCGCAGCACTCCGTAGGCGAGCACCAGGCCCACCGGCACTGCGAGCGCGACCGTGGTCGACGTCGGGGTCAGCGCATCGACGATGCCCTTGAGCAGCACGGGCACGCCGACGTTGGCGGCCTTGGCGGCGACCAGAAACACCAGCGCGAGCAGAACCCGCGCCCGGTGCTGCCAGAGGTACGGCAGCAGCGTGCGGATCGTCTGCCAGTCGCCGCGCCGGCGTCCGGACGTGCCGGGCGCCGGCGGAGGAAGCGAGGAGGACGCGTGGTGGCGCATCGGCGCCATGCTAGCGCACCCGCCGGCGCGCCACCGCGACCCTTGAGCTTTGGGCGGATCGTAGCCTATGCGGCCGGATGGTCTTGCCCCTCGCGCCAGATCGGACCCGCGGCGACTTCCCGGTCATGGTCGACGCGTCCGCAATGAGTTAGCCTTCGTCGCAGTCGCCGCCCCGCCGAACGCCGGGGCGGCACGAGCCGATCTTCGACGGATACCGCGATGCAGACAATCCACAAACCCGCCGACCACGAGCTGATCCTTCGGGTCGTTCCACTGCCCGCCGACGTCAATGCCAACGGCGACATCTTCGGCGGCTGGGTGATGTCGCAGGTCGACATCGCCGGCGGTGTCGCTGCCGCCCAGCGTGCCCGCGGCCGGGTCGCCACCGTCGCGGTCAACAGCTTCCAGTTCAGGCAGCCGATCTCGATCGGCGACGTGGTGTCGCTGTACGCGCGCATCGAGCGGGTCGGGCGCACGTCGATCACCGTGCACGTCGAGGTGATCGCCGAGCGCGACCCGACCTCGCCGGTAATGGTCAAGGTCACCGAGGCGACGCTCACCTACGTCGCGATCGATCGCGGTGGCATCAAGCGCGAGATTCCGCCGGCCTAGACAGCGATCCCGTCGCCCAGGCCCGGTACGATGTCGGTCCTGCGGTATCCCGCACCCTGACCATCCCTGCCCGCGAAACGGAACCGACCCCGATGAAGATGCCTCTCGAAGATGTGACAGTCCTGGACCTTTCCCACGCGCTGGCCGGCCCGCACTGCTCGACGCTGCTCGCCGACTTCGGCGCGCAGGTCATCAAACTCGAGACGCCGGGCGCGGGCGACATCGCGCGCGCCTGGGGCGTGCCGCTGCAGGGCGGCGAGAACACCTACTTCGTCGGGCTTCATCGCAACAAGCAGGGGATCGCGATCGACCTGAAGAGCGCGCAAGGCAAGGAACTCTTCTTCCGGCTGGCGGAGAAGGCCGACGTGGTGCTGGAGAACTTCCGTCCGGGCGCGCTGGAGAAGCTCGGCCTGGGTTACGAAGCGGTGAAGGCGCGCAACCCCGGCATTGTCTACTGCTCGGTTTCCGGCTTCGGGCAGGACGGACCGTACCGCGACCGCGCCGCACTCGATCTGATCGTGCAGGCCGAGAGCGGGATGATCAGCGTGACAGGCGCCGAGGGCACCCACGGCTCGCGCTGCGGCGTCTCGGTGGCCGACCTGACCGCGGGCATGTACGCGGCGTTCGGCATCCTGCTCGCGCTGCGCGTGAAGGAGCGCACCGGAGAGGGCCAGCGCGTGGACGTGTCGATGCTCGAGGGCCAGATGTCGCTGCTCAACGTGATGATCAGCGCCTACCTTGCCGACCATGAGGTCCCGGCGCCGATGGGCACCGCGTACAAGGCGCTGCTGCCATACCAGACATTCCAGACCCAGAGCCGCGACATCGCGATCGCCGTCGGCAGCCAGAAACTGTGGAAGATCTTCTGCCCGCTGATCGGGCGCCCCGATCTCACCGACGACCCCCGCTTCGCGACCAACGCGCGGCGCATCCAGCACCGCAAGGAGCTGATCGATATCGTCCAGCAGGTATTGCTGACCCGCACCTACGAGCAGTGGGAACCGGTGTTTCTCGCGGCGGGCGTGCCGGTCGGCGCGATCAACAACATCGCCCAGCTGCTCGAGCACCCGCAGGTCAAGGCGCGCGGCGCGATGGTCGACATGATTCACCCGCGCGCCGGCCCGGTGAAGATGGTCGGCGTGCCGGTGAAGCTGTCAGGAACCCCCGGCGCGGTGCGCACGCCGTCGCCGGCGCTCGGCGAGCACTCGGCGCAGACGCTGCGCACGCTGCTCGGTCTGTCCGCCGACGAGATCCGGCGGCTGATGGAGGCCGGCGTGGTGCACGGCCCCCCGGAAGCGGAGTGAGCCGCCCGAGCGCCGATCGATTCGCCCGGTCGATCAGTCCGCCTTGTTCGGATTGATCAGGTACTTGCCGCCGGTGCCCGCCTTGCCGTAGACCGCGATCGCCTCGAGCGACAACGCCTGCGCCAGCGACACCTCGCGGTCGTAGTGGCTGGCGAACGTGGTCTTCAGCTCGCGCACGACCCGCTCGCGCAATTTCTGCGCTTCGGCGTTGCCGATCTTCTGCAGGAACGGCATCAGCAGCCAGCCGCCGACGCCCCACGCCATGCCGAAGCTGCGCGAGATCTCGGTCGGCGCCCGATCGAGCCCGCCGTAGATGTAGACCTGCTTGTGCACGGTCGAGCCGTAGCGGCTGTACTCCTTGGCGGTCGCGTTGGCCGCGGCCTCCATGCCGGCGAGGATCTGGCCCGCGAGCTTTCCGCCCCCGATCGCGTCGAACGCGATCGTGGCGCCGGTGGCGATCAGCGCCGCGGTCAGCTCCTTCATGAAATCGGGAGAGCTCGAATTGCAGACGTGGACCGCGCCCTGCGCCTTCAGCAGGTCGGCCTGGTCCTGCCTGCGCACGATGTTGACCAGCCCGATGCCGTCGTTGATGCAGATGCGGTTCAGCATCTGGCCCAGGTTGGACGCCGCGGCGGTGTGCACCAGCGCCTTGTGGCCTTCGAGGCGCATCGTCCCGACCATGCCCAGCGCGGTCAGCGGATTCACGAAGCACGACGCCCCGTCGGCCGCCGTCGCGCCCTCGGGCAGCACCAGGCATTGCGCCGCTTTCATGCAGCGGTACTGCGAGTACATCGCGCCGCCCAGGATCGCGACCGTCTTGCCGAGCAGCGCGCGCGCCTGCGCGGAGTCGCCGGTCTTCACGACGACGCCGGCACCCTCGTTGCCCACCGGCATCGACTCGCCGACCCGGCCGGCGAGCGCCTTCATCACCGCCGGCGAAATCGGCGCAGTCACCGTCGGACGATCGGCCGTGCCGCCGGCCTTCGCGCTGGCCAGGTCCGCCATCGCCAACAGCAGGCCCTGGTCGGAGGGGTTGATCGGCGAGGCTTCGACGCGCACCAGCACCTCGTCCGGCCCGGGTTGCGGCACGTCCACGTCGGCGAGCGACAGCTCGAGCCGCCCGTCCTGGGTCACCAGCGAGCGCAATTGGAGGGCCTTGTCCGGAATGTTCGTTGTGGTCACGTGTTGAGTCCTAGTGTGGTCGGTCATGGTGCGGGGAGGAGACGGACGCGAATCGTATCGACCCGGGTCGGGTCGAGCGCCTGAGCGGTCGCGGGAGTCCGAAATCCATGGCGCGCCGATTCCTGGAACCGGTCGCCGGGGGCACGAGCTTACACCGAGAGCGCGGCTACCAGGTCGCGATCACCATGATCGTGTCCGCGTAGGCGGCGACCGCAACGTCCTGCAGCGGCAGCACGAATCCGTATGCCAGCGCGCTCTGCCGGCCGCCCTGTCCCGGCGTCAGCTTCGGAAACGTCAGCGGAACGGTCACCGAGCCGCCGCTCCCGTCACCCCAGATCGCAACGGGCGCGGCGCTCGTGTAGATGTTGTAGCGCACTGAGCTGCCCGGCGGGCTGCTGCTCATTCGGCGAGCCGCGTAGCTTCCCGACGCACCGGTCGACAACGCCACGCTCAGCGAGAAGCCGCTGACGTTGCCGTAACCCGGCGGCACCGAACACTGTGCGCTGATCGTCGAGGTCGCCGGTCCGAGTGCGGTCGGTGACGACGGGTCGTAGTCTCCGAACGCCATCGGCGTCGCGGCGACCGTGCAGCTGACCGTCTGCGCGGCCACCGGAGAAGCCGCGACCACAAGGCCGACGCAGCCGGCGCACAGCAACCATCGAGCCTTCACTTGCATCATCACCTCCGGCACGGGAGCCGACCGAGATCGGGAATGATTTCCCCGGAACCTTCCGGCAGCAGATCGACCCCGTAGGTACAGGTCACGCCGTCGACGCTGGCGGTCAGCGCATTGCGCTCGACGAGCCCGCGCAGGAACACTTCGCCGTCGAGCCCGACGTAGGCGTCGCTGCGGTCGTTGACCCGAACCAGCGTGCCGGTGCGCAGCGGCTTGCCGTCCGGTCCGATCAGCCGCGCCGTGGCCTCTCTGACCCTCGCCACCTCGAAGCGCACCACGCTGCCCGACCGATAGTACGGTGTGACCGTCTGCGACGTCTCGCCCAGCGAGTACGACAGCGGAAAGTCCCTGGTCCGGATACTGATCTGGTTCTGCATGTACGCGGCGAGCTGTGGCACGACGAGCGTGCCGTCGGACCGCGTGCGGCCGTACAGCTGCCCGTTGACGTACACCGGTGCCCCCGAAACGCCGTTCACGTCCACCAGCGCGAAGCTCTGCGTCACGTCGCGCGCCAGTTCCGCCCGGCCATTCAGCAGGACGACGCCTCCGCTGAGCGTCGCGCGGCCGTACTCCTGCCCGAACCAGCGCCCGGCCTCGCCCTGCAACTGCGCAAACCGGTTCTGCGCCGTGCCCAGCGCCCGGAAATCGCCCCCGTCGGTCGCTGTGACGCGATAGCCGTACCCGTCGCCGATCGGCATGTTGCGCGTCAACGAGGCCTGCGCCTGCAGCGCCCGCGCCCCCGCGCTCTCGGCCTGCGAACTCCAGTTCGCGCCGAGGCCGGCATAGGTCTGGCCATCGCCCAGCGGAAGGGTCAGATTCAGCGTCGCCGAGGTGCCGCTCGCGCCGCCGATGCCGTGGGCTACGTTCAGCGACAGGAAGACATTGCGCGGCAGCGTCAGGTAATACGACAGCGTGGCCAACGAATAGCCGGACCGGTCGTCCCAGTAACTGCTGCGCGAATAGCCGGCGGTCACCGAGCCGTAGCGCCCCAGCGGCAGCCCCGCGCTGCCCGAGACCAACTCGCGAAAGCCGAGCTGGCCTGTCGTCTGGTCCGTAGAATCTCCGGGCTGGCGGAACCCCCGGTCGGTCCCGACGTATTGAAGCGAGAAGCTCGGGCCGCGCTGAGCCGTGCGCTGCATGCCGACCCCGTAGAGCGCGCCGCCACCGAAGTCCGTATTGGACCAGGCTGCCGACAGCGTCCCGTTGACCCGTTCGAACAATGAAGCGTCGACCGCTCCGCCCGCGAGCTGAACGTCCTTGGTGAGCTGGGTCCGGACCTCCCCGGTCAGCCCACCGGTGAAGCCGCGTCGCCAGAAACCGCCGCCGATGAAGTCCCGGTAGTCGCCGCTGCTGACGCCGAAGTTGTAACGCAACGCGCCCGCCTGCACGCCCCAATCGTCGAGGCCGGGGGCCAGCAGTCGTGAGGACAGGTAGTAGCTCTGGGCGTAGACCTGCTCGCGTCCGGCCGGATCGCGCACGACCGCCTGGACGTTGCCCGCGCCGGTCACGTAGGGCACGTCGTTGATGGTGAAGTTGCCCGCGGGCACGGTTCGCTGCCCGATCCGCTGTCCGTTGACCAGGATGTCGACCACCGACGGAGCCGCCGCAGTGCCGCTGATCGCCTGCACGGGAACCGTGGGCCGGGTCGGTTGCGTGCCGAAGTTGCTGCCGAACTGGACCCCGCCGATGTGCAGCTCCCTGCCCCACGGTCCCACCGACTGCAGGAGACTGTCGCCCGCGACAAGCGAGAGCATCCGTTGCGGCAGGTCGTAGCGCAGCGTCGTGTCGAGCCGCACCGCGGTAGCGGCGTTGCCGGCACCGCCCGTGGTCAGCAGATCCGAGGTCAGCACGCCGAACGGACCGAAGGCACCGGCGCCGAAGAGCCCCGAATAGCTGTTCGCGCCCGATGTCTGGTAACCGGACACGCTATAGCCGAGGAACGCACCGAGGTGCTCGGGTACCACGGCGATCGGCGGCGCCTTCGCGCGGTAGGCGAACTCGACCGGGCGAAAGCCCGACGGCGGGATCAGCAGCTCGAGTTGCTGTCGCTGCGCATCGAAGCGCACGACGAGTTCGGGAATGTCGTCCAGCGCGACGAATCGCGCGCCGTCATGCTGCAGCTCAGGGGCGTTCTCGGGCCGGATGATCCGCCAGGCGTCCAGGTCCGCTATCCGTGCGTAGAGTCTGCCAGCGCGCCTGAGGAGCGGAACCCCCGGGGAGACCGCCCGCGAGTTCAGCGTGACGGCTGCCAGCAGTTCGCCGTCCTGGTCGGCGGCGGCAAGCAGCAACGCGGATGCGGCCGGCGTGTCGCGAGAGGTTGCTGCAACCGCCGCCTCGAAGAGCGACAGCCCGACACCGAACGCCAACAGGTACGCGACCTGCTGCCTATTCAGTCGGGGCGGCCTGAACGACGCTCGTCGTGCCATCGTCCGCGCGAACAGTCAGGCTGACCGGCCCGGGCGGCAGCGGGGCCGCCGGCTTGAAGCTCCAGACGCGCTCGGTGCCCGGCAGCAG
>JAHEDO010000157.1 GCA_024641185.1 Burkholderiaceae bacterium
GTGATCCTGGTCGGCGGCGGTCTGGGCAACGCGGTGCTGTTCTCGATCGGTGCGGCCTTCCGCGCACGCGGCTCACGGGTGCTGTACTTCGCCGGCTACAAGAAGATCGTCGACCGGTACAAGGTGCAGGAGATCGAGATGGCCGCCGATGTGGTGGTCTGGTGCTGCGACGAGGCGCCCGGCTTCACCCCGACACGACCGCAGGATCGCCATGTGGTCGGCAATATAGTGCAGGCCATGGTCGCCTATGGTTCCGGTGCGCTCGGCGAGGCCCCGATTCCGATGAACGACGCCGACCGGATCGTCGCCATCGGTTCCGATCGTATGATGGCCGCGGTGGCGCTGGCCCGCCATCGGGAACTTGCGTCGATGGTCAAACCGGGGCATTTTGCGATCGGATCGATCAATTCGCCGATGCAATGCATGATGAAGGAGATCTGTGCACAGTGCCTGCAGCCGCAGCGCGACCCGGTCACCGGCGAGACGAGCTACGTGTTCTCCTGCTTCAACCAGGACCAGCCGCTCGACCGGGTCGATTTCGGGATGCTCGCGCAGCGCCTGCAGCAGAATGCGCTTCAGGAGCGCCTCACCACCCGCTGGCTCGGCCACTGTCTCGCGCAGGCAGGCGAGGCACGCGGGCAGCCATGATCGGTCCGCCGGTCGGGGTACCTGCTCCGATCGGGCGCCGTATGATCGATTCGGCCGCGACCGGGCCGATGCAAAGGTCATGCGGGCTACCCGTGGGACCGTTCCGTTTTTCGAATATTTGCCGGTCCGCGGCCAATTGTGCATTGCAGCAATCTACCGTAGACTTCCCATAATGTTGCCAGTGCCCTTCGGAGACGAGTCCAATGCTCTATCAGTTGCGTGAAGTCCACCGTTCGGTGCTGACCCCCCTGTCCGACTGGGCCGAATCGATGAGCAAGCTGTACGTGAATCCGTACAGCCCGCTGTCGCTGTTGCCCTTCGCGACGCGGATCTCCGCGGGTTTCGAATTGCTGCATCGGATGGGCAAGGATTACGAAAAACCCGAATTCGGCCTGAAGACCACGGTGATCGAGGGACGCGAGGTCACCGTGGCCGAGCGGATCGAGATCTCCAAGCCGTTCTGCAACCTGCTCAAGTTCGAGCGGCTGCTGCCGAAGTCGCTGGCGCACCGTGCGGACGATCCCACGATCCTCGTGTTCGCCCCGCTGTCGGGCCACCACTCGACGCTGCTGCGCGACACGGTGCGGGCGCTGCTGCCCGACCACAACGTATACGTCACCGACTGGATCGACGCGCGGCTGGTGCCGATCAGCCACGGCCAGTTCCATCTGGACGACTACATCGCCTACTGCGTGGAGTTCATCCGCGAGCTCTCCCCCGACCTCCACGTGATGTCGGTCTGCCAGCCGACGGTGCCGGTGCTCGCCGCGATCTCCCTGATGTCCACCGTGAAGGACGACCGGCTGCCGCTGACGATGACCATGATGGGCGGCCCGATCGACACGCGCCACAGCCCCACCGAGGTCAACAACCTCGCGATCAACCGCCCCTTCGCGTGGTTCGAGCGCAATGTGATCTACTCGATCCCCGCCACCCATCCGGGCGCGGGCAGGCGGGTGTACCCGGGCTTCATGCAGCACGCGGGCTTCGTCGCGATGAACCCCGATCGGCACATGACCTCGCACTGGGATTACTACCTGGACCTGGTCCGCGGCGACCTCGACGACGCCGAGGGGCATCGCAAGTTCTACGACGAGTACAACGCGGTGCTGGACCTGCCCGCCGAGTACTACCTCGACACGATCAAGGTGGTGTTCCAGGAGCACCGGCTGCCGCTGGGCACATGGGAGGTGAACTTCGAGGGCAAGCGGATGCGCGTCGCGCCGGAAGACATCACCAGTGTCGCGCTGTTCACCGTCGAGGGTGAACTCGACGACATCTCGGGCGTGGGCCAGACCTCGGCCGCCCACAAACTCTGCGCCAACATTCCCGCGGCGCGGCAGCAGCACCTGACCGCGGCCGAAGCGGGCCACTACGGCATCTTCAGCGGACGGCGCTGGCGCGAGATGATCTATCCCCAGGTCCGCGACTTCATCCGGGCGCACCGCCGTCGCCCCGGCGTGCGCCGACTGAGCGCGGTCGCCTGATCCGGGACGACCCGCCGCGCAGTCCGGGCACCACGCCGGACCAAAAAAGAGGGGCAGTCGGCTTTCGCCGTCTGCCCCCGTCCCTGGCTGGTTTTCCTGGCAACGTCACGGAGCGCGTTGAGCACCCGCCCCGCATCCGGCGATGTGCAAGTGGCGTGCCAGATCGCGGTAACGCGCTCGTCGCCCCGGCTGTGACAGATCGACATTCCGCAACGCGATCAACCACTTGCAGTGACCGTGCGAGCCGGCGCGCAGCGCTGCCCCGGCCCGCGCGGGCACGCGCCGGACAGCGGACGGTGCGTCGCCTGTAAGATCCGCCGACAGACTCGCCGCCGCACCGACAGCCCCGGAAGATGACCGCCGACCTTGCAGACCGGATCGACGCGATCCTGCCCCAGACGCAATGCACCCGCTGCGGGTTCGACGGCTGTCGTCCCTATGCCGAGGCGATCGCCGAAGGACGCGCACCGATCAACCGTTGCCCTCCGGGCGGGCGCGAGGGCATCGCCGAACTCGCCGCCCTGCTGGCAGCCCCGGTGCTTGCGCTCGACCCGGACTGCGGCTCGGAGGAGCCTCACCGAAAAGCGCTGATCGACGACGCTCATTGCATCGGATGCACCAAGTGCATCGTCGCTTGTCCGGTCGACGCGATCATCGGCGCGCCCAAACGGATGCACACCGTGATCGCGGCCTTGTGCACCGGATGCGAACTGTGCCTGCCGCCCTGTCCCGTCGACTGCATCGACATGCGCCGCGACGAGGCTTATCCGCAGTGGCACCGTGCCGATGCGCTGATGGCGCGCGAGCGCCTCCTCGCACGAAGGCAACGGCTGGCGCGCGAACGCATCGAAGAGGATCGACGGCTCGAGCGCAAGGCGATGGGAAAGCTCGAACGCCTCGCGCACGAGGCACCCGCCGAGGGCACCGATCGGAAACGCGAGGTGATCGCCGCCGCGATCCGCAAGGCGCGCGAGCGGCTGGCGGCGAGCGCGGCGCCGGCCGCCGAGGGCGCCGAGGGCGCGAAGACCGCGTCCACCGCGCAAGACCAATGAACCCGATGAACGGGAACGACGCGAGATGAACGCAGACAAGCGCAGGAAGATCTTCACGCAGTTGCGTGAGCTGAATCCGTCGCCCACGACCGAACTCGAATACGGTTCGCCGTTCGAACTGCTGGTGGCCGTCGTGCTGTCGGCGCAGGCGACCGATCGCAGCGTGAACCTCGCCACGCGAAGCCTCTTCCCGGTCGCGAGGACGCCGGCGGCGCTGCTCGCGCTCGGCGTGGACGGCCTGACGCCGTACATCCAGACCATCGGCCTGTACCGCTCCAAGGCCAGGCACCTGATCGAGGCCTGCCGGATCCTCGTCGAGCAGCATGACGGCGAGGTGCCGCGATCACGCGAGGCGCTCGAGGCCCTGCCCGGCGTCGGCCGAAAGACGGCCAATGTCGTGCTGAACACCGCGTTCGGCGAACCGACGATCGCGGTCGACACCCACATTTTCCGCGTCGCCAATCGCACCGGACTCGCCACCGGCAAGACGCCGCTCGAGGTCGAAATGCGCCTGCTGCGCCTCGTGCCGGACGAATTCCGCCGCGACGCCCACCATTGGCTGATCCTGCACGGCCGCTACGTCTGCAAGGCGCGCAAACCTGAGTGCTGGCGCTGTCCGATACGGGACTGGTGCGATCACCGGCCCAAGACGCCGGAGCCCGGTCGTGTTTGATCCGTCGCAGGCCGACGTCCGGCGCTTCTTCTGCGAGGCCTGGCGCAAGCGGCGGGCGAGCGAAGTGCTGACGCCGCTCGAGGTGATCGCGGTGGACTGGATCGACGAGCATCCCGAATACCACGACGATCTGGCGTCGATCGAGCGCGCGCTCGCTGCCGACTACCGCGTCGAGCAGGGGCGTACGAACCCGTTCCTGCATCTGTCGATGCACCTGGCGATCTCCGAGCAGCTGTCCATCGACCAGCCGCCCGGTCTGCGCGCCGCGCACGACGCGATCGCCCGGCGAACGGGCTCGGCGCACGAGGCCGCCCACCAGGTCATGGAGTGCCTCGGAGAAGTGATCTGGAAGGCGCAGCGCAGCGGCGGCACGCCGGACGGTGACGTCTATCTCGACTGCGTGCGCCGTCGGGCAGGGGTTTTCTGATAACCTGTTTCTCGCACTGCACAGGCGCTTGGCGGACGGCGACGGACGCAGTCCGGAGTCACCCGCCCTTGCCTCGCGCGACCCTTGCCCGCACCCTGCTCCGGCCCATCCCCAACCGCGCCGACCATCCGCCATGCTGCAGAACCTGATACCCCGCGAAGGCAAGTTTTTCGAACTCTTCGATCGCCACGCGAGCGAGATCGCGATCGGCGGACGCGAACTGGCCGGGGTGATGGAGAACTACGGCAACGTCGAACTGCGCCACCGTGGCATCCAGGCGATCGACCGATCCGAGAAGGCCGCGGACAAGATCACCCACGAGACGGTGCTGCTGCTCCACAAGACCTTCATCACGCCGTTCGATCGCGACAGCATCCATACGCTGATCACGAGGATGGACGACATCCTCGACCTGATCCAGGACGTCGCGGAGTCGGCGATGCTCTACGACCTGCAGCGGATCACGCCCGAGGCGCAGCAGCTCGCCGACCTGAACCAGATGTGCTGCGAACGCGTCAAGGCGGCGGTGAGCCTGCTGCGCGACATGCGCAATGCCGAGGCGATCCTGAAGATCTGCCTGGAGATCGACCGGCTCGAATCGGACTCCGACCGCGTGATGCGCTCGGCGATGTCCAAGCTGTTCCGCGACGAGGCCGACGTGCGGCAGCTCATCAAGCTCAAGGCGATCTACGAATTGCTCGAGATGGTGTCGGACAAGTGCGAGGACGTCGCCAACGTGATCGAAGGCGTGGTGCTCGAGAACGCATGAGCAGGCGATCGCCGAACCGCCTCGCCGGCCGATGACGACCGCGACCCTCACCTTTTCGACGCTGGCGGGACTCGTCGCGCTGGCACTGCTGTTCGACTTCATGAACGGCTTTCACGACGCCGCGAACTCGATCGCCACCGTGGTGTCGACCGGCGTGCTCAAGCCCTACCAGGCGGTGGCCTGGGCCGCGTTCTTCAACTTCGTCGCGGTCTTCGTCTTTCACCTGAAGGTCGCGGCCACGGTCGGCAAGGGGATCGCGGATCCCTCGGTGATCGACCACTACGTGATCTTCGGCGCACTGGTGGGTGCGATCATCTGGAACGTGGTGACCTGGTATTACGGGCTGCCGTCGAGTTCGTCGCACGCGCTGATCGGCGGCATGATCGGCGCGACACTGGCCAAGGCGGGGCCAGGTCCACTGCTGGCGCCGGGCATCGTGAAGACCGCGGTGTTCATCGTCGTCTCACCGGTGCTCGGATTCCTGCTCGGAGGCCTGCTGATGATCGCCGTCTCGTGGATATTCTTCAAGTCCACGCCGCGCCGCATGGATCGCTGGTTCAGGCGGCTGCAACTGGTCTCGTCAGCCCTCTACAGCCTCGGCCACGGCAGCAACGACGCGCAAAAGACGATGGGCATCATCTGGCTGCTGCTGATTTCCGCGGGCATCACGACGACGCAGGCGTCGATGCCGCCGACCTGGGTGATCGTCTCGTGCTACGCCGCGATCTCGCTCGGCACCCTGTTCGGCGGCTGGCGCATCGTCAAGACGATGGGCCAGCGAATCACCAAACTCAAGCCGGTCGGCGGATTCTGCGCGGAGACCGGCGGCGCGATGACGCTATTCCTGGCATCCGGCTTCGGCATCCCGGTCTCGACCACCCACACGATCACCGGTTCGATCATCGGCGTGGGCTCGTCGCAAAAGCTCTCGGCCGTGCGCTGGGGCATCGCCGGCTCGATCGTCTGGGCCTGGATCCTGACCATTCCGGCGTCTGCGATCATGGCGGCGCTGGCTTGGTGGATCGGCCGGCATCTGCTGTAATCCGCGTACGGGTCGCCTCGATGGCGACCGCGCTGGCCCGATGACGAACCAAGAAATTCGCCTGCCCACGGAACAGCTGTGGCTCGAGTTGCCGCCGATCTCGGCGCAAGCGCCGCGCAGGCTGCTGGTATTCCTGCACGGCGCGGGCTCCCGCCCGGAGGTGTTCGCACCGATCGCGGTTTCGTTCCAGCTCAAGTTCCCGGGCGCGACCGCGGCCATCCTTCAGGGCCTGCAGCCGAGTCCGGCGCGCGACGGGCTGGACTGGTTCGATGCACGCGGCGTGGCCGCCGATCGCGTCGAGCGCGTCGACCAGGCGACCCGCGCCGTCGCGACTCGTCTGCTCGCACTCCAGCAGGCGGCGCAGGTCGGCTCGGAACAGACGGTGCTGGTCGGGTTCTCGCAGGGCGCCACGGTGGCGCTGGAACTCGCGCGCGCGCAGCCCGGACTCGCCTCGATCGTCGTCGCCTACGCGGGCCGGCTCGCGACCCCGATCCGAAGCGAAGAGCGCGTAAGCGCCACCATCCACCTGATCCACGGCGAACTCGACAGCCTGGTGCCCGCCGTGCACGCCAAGCAGGCACTGCGCGGATTGCGCGCGATCGGCGCCGACGTCACCCTGGACATCACCGCGGACGGCACGCATTCGATCGGGCAGGACATGATCATCCTGGGTACGACCCGGGTGCTTCAGACGGTGTTTCGCGGGCGCACCAGACCGCGCAAGCCGCGCGCCCGGCGCACGCTTCACTAGGACCGCCGCGCGCAGCCTCCCGGCTCGGGGCGCGGGATCGGGCGCGGGATCGGGCGCGGGATCGGGCGCAGGCTTCGCGCGCAGCCCGGTTCGGCGCTCAGCCCTGGCCTCGCCAGGCAGCCCAGGCCAGGCAGGCCCAGCCCGCGAGGAACGCCGCGCCGCCCAGCGGCGTGATCGCGCCGAGCCATCGCGCACCGGTCACGGCGAGCAGGTAGAGGCTGCCCGAGAACAGTACCGTCCCGACGACGAAGAACCAACCGGCGGCGAGACCCGCCGGCCCCGGCCAGCGCCCCGCCACCCAGGCCGCGGCGACGAGCGCCAGCGCGTGGTACATCTGGTAGCGCGCGCCGACCTCGAAGACCGACAGCATCTCCGGCGACAGGCGCGCCTTCAGCGCGTGCGCGCCGAACGCGCCCGCCGCCACCGAAACAAGCCCGCTGGCGGCCCCGACTACAGCGAAGAGTCTTTCCATCCCGCATCCTTCCGCCGACATGGTTGCGCGGCACGGGGTTCGTCTGCCTGCGCCGCGGCCACCAGCCTTCGGGCGGCTCGGCGCTTACGACCACACGGC
>JAHEDO010000351.1 GCA_024641185.1 Burkholderiaceae bacterium
GGCCAGGTTCGCAGAGAACAGCTCGCCGTGTGTGTTCATGATCCGACCTGCCCCCCACAGCGCGAGCGGGCGATGCTCCTCGATCGACACGACCAGGCGATCGGGCCAGATGCGGCGCACCGCCGCGCGCCGCACCCAGGGCAGCGCCTCGTAGCGCGCGCGAACCCTGTCCAGGTCGACGGTGAAGAAGTTGCCCTCGACCGGGCGGAGCGACGAATTGCGCAGCAGCGAGGTGGATACGTAGCGCAACTCCGTGCCGGGGCTGGGTTCGATCGAAACCGCGCGCAGGCTGAACGTGGGACGCGTGACGATCCAGGTCACGCCGGCACCGAGCAGCACGACCAGCGCGAGCGCGATCAGCGCATTGGCCGCGACGTGCAGCACGCGCGCGTTGTGCCAGAAGTGATTGGCGGGGGCCTTCACCGGCGCGTTCCTGTCTTCAGGCTCGCCTGCGCGAGCACCTGCATCACGAGGTCACCGTAGGAGATGCCCTGCGCCCTGGCCGCCATCGGCACCAGCGAGTGGCTGGTCATGCCCGGCGACGTGTTCACCTCGATCAGCCAGGGTCGCTGGTCGCGATCGAGCATCAGGTCCACGCGCCCCCAGCCCTCGCAATCGACGGCGCGGTAGGCGGCCACCGAGAGCGCCTGTACCGCCACGCTCACCTCGTCTGCGAGCGGCGCCGGACAGAGGTACTCGGTGTCGTCGCTGAAGTACTTGTTCTGGTAGTCGTAGTTCCCGCCCGGAGCCAGGATCTCGATCACCGGCAGCGCGCGCGCGCTGGTGTCGGCGCCCAGGATCGCCACCGTGAGTTCGCGCCCGGTGATGAACTGCTCGACCAGCACCGTGTCGTCGTACTGCGTCGCGAGGTCGAACGCGGCGCGCATGTCCGAGTAGCCGGCCACCTTCGTGATGCCGATCGTGGACCCTTCGTGCGCGGGCTTGACGATCAGCGGCAGACCGAGCCGATCCGGGATTTCGCGCAGCCGGTCATCGCTGCGCACGACCTCGAACTTCGGCGTCGGCAACCCGTGGGTGATCCAGACCCGTTTGGTGAAGACCTTGTCCATCGCCACCGCGCTGGCCATCACGCCCGACCCGGTGTACGGAATGCCGAGCAGCTCGAGCGCCCCCTGCACCGTTCCATCTTCGCCATAGCGACCGTGCAGCGCCACGAACACGCGCTCGAAGCCCTCGCGGCGCAGGTCGTCCATCGGCCGCTCGCCCGGATCGAAGGGGTGCGCGTCGACGCCGGCGGCTCGGAGCGCGGCAAGCACGCCCGTGCCCGAGAGGATCGAGATCTCGCGCTCGGCCGAGCGTCCACCGAACAGGACTGCGACCTTGCCGAAAGACGCGGGGGTGCGTTCAGTGCTCATTGCCCTGCCCCTGCCCAGACACCAGATCGCGCACCTGCGCCGCCACCGCGCCGATCGACCCGGCCCCCATCGTGAGCACGACGTCACCGTCGTGCGCGTACTCGAGAATCGCCTGCGGCATCGCGGCGATGTCCTCGACGAACACCGGCTCGACCTTTCCCGCCACGCGCACGGCACGCGCGAGCGCGCGGGCGTCGGCAGCCACGATCGGCGTCTCGCCGGCGGCGTAGACCTCGGCGAGCAGCACTGCATCGGGCAGCGAGAGCACGCGCACGAAATCCTCGAACAGGTCGCGGGTGCGCGTGAACCTGTGCGGCTGGAACGCGAGCACCAGGCGCCGGCCGGGAAAAGCGCCGCGTGCCGCGGCCAGCGTTGCCGCCATCTCGGCCGGATGGTGGCCATAGTCGTCGATCAGCGTGAACGCACCGCCGCCCTCGAGGGCGATCTCGCCGTAGCGCTGGAAACGCCGCCCCACACCGTGAAAGTCGGCCAGCGCCGCGACGATCGCATCGTCCGATACGCCGAGCTCGTCGGCAACCGCCACCGCGGCGAGCGCGTTTTGCACGTTGTGCACGCCGGCCGCGTTCAACTCGATGTCGACGGGTTCGGCGCCCGCGCGCAGCAGCTTGAAGCGCATCTTCGCGCCGTCGGCCCGCGCACCCACCGCGCGGAACTGCGCCTCGGCCGCGAAGCCGTAGGTGAGCACCGGCTTGGAAATGAAGGGCATGATCTCGCGCACGTTCGGGTCGTCGACGCACACCACCGCCGCGCCGTAGAACGGCAGCCGC